>DASTKM010000022.1:0-6568 GCA_035715885.1 Rubrobacter sp. | reverse complement strand
TTACGGTGGCGTTGGTCATGGCGGCAATGATGGCGGTCGCAGGGCCTGCCTTGGCTACCGTTCACCCCTTGGCAAACTCCGAGTGTGCTAATGATTCGGCCTCAGATGTGCCGACGAGTCAGGACCCGCCTGGCCTCACCCCGGGAGGTCCGGACCAGAGCAAGGCAACGGTAGCGCAGCCGGTCGTATCAGTATCAACGGCCCAGGGACCCGACTCCCCGGCGTTCAAGACGGAGCCAGATCCAAACGCTGAAATCCAGGAGTACTGTCCGGCTACGCGTTAAGCTGGGCTAATTAACTATTGAGGGGAGGGGATGGAATCTCCATCCCCTCTTCTTATCTCCTCCGGCCCTTCTCCTTACCCTTATTCACCGGAGTGCGTGGAATAAGAATTCTCCGAAGTTCCCGGTAGCAAGCGACCCCACTCGGGTGGGGCCTTAGTCCATCGGGGTGGGGCTTTCGGGTTCCGGCCTTATAATGCGTCTACTGTTGGCCGCGTCATTCTTTACCTTCTATTCTCGACGCGGCCATCGCTTTGCCTCCTTGAAGCGTTGCGCTGGGTCGTCGGTAGTGAGACCATGACTATCCCCGGTGGGGCGGGCACATTCCCGGGAGCATTGCAACTTCCTCCGTGCTCGGCGCACCGGCTTCTATCATGGGGTCGGAGCTTTCCCGTTCGGCTCCGGCCCTTCGCTTTGCCCTTATTCACCCGAGTGCGTCGAATAGGATTTCTCGGAAGTTCAGATTCACGATCCTGAATACCCGTCCCTGTGAGGGTGTGGCGAAGCCCATTCAGCCACCCCGATCCGCCTGATCCACCAGTCGTCTTGTAACAGGAATGGATGGATATGCACGATTGTGTATGGAGAACACGGCATCTTTCCGTACCCTTCTTTCATTACAGCGGCGAGCACCCCTCTTTATGGTCCTTCCCCCCTGACCATCACTCTCGCCGCTGCTCCTTACCCTGGAGAACAGCTCTAGGCCGGGTAGAATAGAGTCTCCACATTGCCTCCTTCTGGAGTCTGCACTGTCTCTCCGAAGGTAGGCGGTAAGGGAGTCGGCGAGTGGGTCCGCTGGCTCCCTTCTCTCTTCCAAACTAAGACATAAACCCTGTTAGGCAAAGGTGCTATGAGCCTGACAGAAGATCTGCAGTGCTCTGAAGCTGCCATGAGAGTTCACTTTGGCCCATCCAGGGCGTTCGCACTTGGATGCATACTTGACACGCAACCACATGGTTGCATAATATGAAGGAACATGGCAGTCAGTGACGACAGGGACCTCGATGCGATGTTTCACGCTTTGGCTGATTCAACCAGACGTGTAATTCTAGACGAGTTGGCGGAACGAGACGACCAACCGTTGTTCGAGATTTGCGTTCGCCTTGTGGAAGGCCACGGTATGAACCTCACAAGGCAGGCGATCTCCAAGCACCTGACGGTGCTGGAAAACGCCGATCTCATAGACGTTCGTTGGGAGGGCCGCACGAAGTTGCATTCCAGCAAACTGTCGGCACACCTGCCTCGGCTCATCGAGTGGTTGAACAAGCACAAGCGGAAAGGAGAAGTCGAATGCGAATTGTCGTGACCAGCGTGTTCGTCGAAGATCAAGAGAAGGCTTTGGGTTTCTACACCGAAGTCTTGGGGTTCCAGAAGAAGACGGACGTACCGTTAGGCGAATATCGTTGGCTGACGGTTGGTTCACCGGAGGAACCGAACGGGGTCGAACTATTACTGGAACCGAGCGAACACCCCGCCGCCAAACCGTTCAAACAGGCTCTTGTCGAGGACGGCATTCCGTTCACGAGTTTCGGCGTTGAAGATGTCAAGGCCGAACACGCCCGCCTCGAAGGTCTTGGCGTCAAATTCACACAGCCTCCGACCACGTTCGGGGATGTCACGACGGCGGTGTTTGATGACACATGCGGAAACCTGATTCAGATTGCCCAGACGTAGTGGGCGCTTTGGGTAAGCAGTTCTGGATCAACATCCTACTTACCCTCCTCGGCTACATCCCCGGCATAGTCCATGCTGTGTGGGTCATCGCGAAATACTAAAGTGATTCGCAGAGGCATCGACCTACCGCGAATCGCACGTTCGTAATCGAGCGAAAACAACAGGCCGAAATGCTGCAGTGCTGTCGCTTCAGGCCGTACGGCGGAGCAGGACGATCGTCAGCAGGCAGACCCCCGTAAGCGTGAGGTAGGAGAGGGCGTCGCCTCTGAGGTCCGCAAGGAAGCCTCCCACGGGGGCCCCGACAGCGTAACCGGAGGCCCAGGCGAAGTTCGTGATCGCGAAGGCCACGGCCCTTTCCATCCCGGCCTTTTCGGTTCCGCGGGAGAAGAGTGCCGTCCCAGGGACAAGCGTTGCGTTGAAGGCCCCTGCCGCTAGCACGACGAGAAGCCCGATCAACCACGGGTTCCCAACCCACGTCAGGAGGAGCAGGATGCCGATCGAGGTTAGCAACCCCGCGAAGACGGGCGGGCGGTAGCCAGAGCGGTCGGACCAGCGGCCGAGCAGAGGATGGACGAATGCCTCGAAGATGGCGCTCACAAAGAAGACCGTCCCCACCGTCGCAGCACCCCATCCGAGCCTGTTCAGATCCAGCGGTACCAGGACGGCCAGCGCGCTGAAAAGCAGGGGGGAGAGCCCTATGAACCAGAGGCTGGTAAGTAGTAAGGGCTCACGTAGCGTTCTTAGCGCCGGCAACAGGGAGATATCACCGGAGGAGATCGGTGCCTGCTCCAGGGCGGCCCAGACGGCGATGACCCCGCCCACGACAGCGACGGAAGCGAAGGCCGGCAAGAGGCCGACGGTTGCGGCGACGCTTCCAAGCACGGGTCCGAGGAGCGCCCCGACCACGGCCGCGCTGATCATCACCCCGATCATCTCGGCCCGCCGCTCCTCCGGAGCCCGGTCCACGAGCCAGGTGAACGCCGCGACCCAGGAGAGCGCGCTACCGAACCCGCCTGCGAACCGCACCGCAACGAGTAGCCACGTCGTGTCCGCGAGCGCGAACATCACGCTGGTAACGCACATAAGGATCAATCCGACGAGGGCCGTGGTCCTCACTCCTGACCGCGAAGCCAGGTATCCACCAGGCACGCTACCGACCAGGACGCCTGCCCCGTAGGCCCCGCTCAAGATGCCGACCGCGGATTTGGAGAGGCCGAACTCCTCCTCGAAGAGAGGGACGAGCGGCGTAAGCGCAGCGTAGAAGATTGTATCCACCAACACTATCGCGCAGCTGAGGGCGAGGAGTCGGCGCACGACGGTTATTCTAATGTCTGCGTACGGCGCGTGAGCCGATACCTTTCACTGCGCCCCGCGTTGTGGCTGCTAATATGACCGGTGTGAGCAGTTTCTATACCATCTTGACCGACTGGCTCGCGTGGGAGCGCAGGGGACCGGCGAACAGGGTGCTGTTCGTCCTGTCGCTCTCTCTGGCCGCCTTCGTGACGCTAACCTTCGCTGGGGCCTCGCTCGACCCTGACCCCGGCAACTTCGTGCGCTACTTCGCGTTCTACTGGGTGTGGGGTCTCTGTGCCATCGGTGTGCTTCTCGGGATGGCCGAGTACAAGACGAGCCCGCTCCGCAAGGGCCGCGAGCGCGGGCACCTTTTCATCCTTCTGTACATCGGTGCGTTGCTCATCGTGACCCGCGCTCTCAACATGGTCCTCTACGCCGGTTAGCGGTTTGTACCGGGCCCTGCTCTTCGACCTCGACGGCACGCTCGCGGAGACCGACTCCCTGCACCTGCCAACGTGGGTGGATGCGCTCCAACCATACGGTGTTGAGGTAGACGAGGAGTTCTATCGCGACAGGATCAGTGGCCGTAGTACAGCCCAGATCGTGCGGGAACTGCTCCCCGATGTCACCGACGAGGAAGGAAGGTCCATAGGTGACGCCAAGGAGGCGAGCTTCCGCGAGCGCGCCTCCCAGCTGGAACCCCTGCCAGGTCTCGTGGACTTTGTAGAGCGAGCCAGGAAGCGAGGGATGCGGATCGCCCTAGTCACCAACGCCCCTGAGGAGAACGTGGAGGCGATACTGCCCGCCCTGAAGCTTCGAGACATCTTCGCCGTGGTCGTACTCGCCGACGAGGTCGAGGCTGTAAAGCCGGATCCAGCCCCCTACAAGGCCGCCCTGGAGAAGATCGGCGCCCCTGCCAAAGAAGCCCTGGCCTTCGAGGACTCCGTCTCGGGCATCTCCTCCTCCGTCGCCGCGGGCATCTCGACCGTAGGTATCGCCTCGAGCCAGGAGCCACAGAAGCTCTTCGCGGCAGGAGCCTTCATGACGGCACAGGACTTTACCGACTCGCAGCTCCAGGCCCTGATCGAAACGCAGGCCTGAGGGTGTCGCGTGCAAGGGTGGTTCGCGAACCGCCCTACGCCGTCATACGGACACGCCCTTACGCCTTCGCCGGGATGCAAGCAGGAACGCCCGCACCCTCTGCGCGTACTCGGGATGCTGGTACGCTTCAACATGCCCGTAACCCTCCAGCTTCCAGACGCGCGCATCGGGGTGGGCAGCGGCGAAGATCCTGGCCTGTTCGTAAGGGACTATGCCGTCTTCTGTGGAGTGGATGACGAAGAGCGGTATACCCTCATCCGAGAGCTTCGCGGCATCCTTTTTCGGTACCACGTCCCAGGGGTCGAAGTCGGGGAAGAGCCTCCCCGCGAGCAGGATCGCCGGCCGAAGTGGCCTCCCGAAGCGTACGAACTCGGGAATCTCCCCCTTCAGAAGGATTGGGAGATCCGCGTATGCAGCCTCCTCGACGACTGCGGCTACACCCGTCCCCGGAGCCGCGCGCAAGGCCGTTGCGCCACCCATCGACCAGCCGTGAAGCACGATCTGGTCCAGCCTGTAACCTTGCTGCTGTAACCAGGCGAGCGCGCCGCGCACGTCGCGAACTTCCCTGTAGCCGAGGGTGCGGCGCGTACCGTCCGACTCGCCCTGTGCCCGTAGATCCAGCAGCAGCACGCTGTAGCCGGCGTCATGGTAGACGGGAAGGGTCTGTAGCAGGTGCTCGTCGAACTTGTATCCGCCCCAGCCGGGGACGAGCACCGCTGCCAGGGACGAACCCTCCACAGGCACCCACCAGGCGCTCAGACGGACCCCATCTGTGCTCGGGAACTCGACCCCCCTGTATCCGAGCCCGACGGACGCAGGCGTCGCCTCCGGGGATTTGCGGCTCGGGGAAGTCATCCACAGAACCACTAGAAATCCCACGCCGAAGTACCCCACCAACAGGGTGATGAGGGGGACGAAAATCTGGCGGAGCATCGTTCGCATCCTCCTGGCGCCGGGCGGCTAGAGGATCACCTCCACCGTCGTCGGGGTGGCCTCTTCGCCGAGTTCGACGGTGAGGGCGCCACCCTCTACTCGGTCCGGCGCGCGCTCCTCATCGTTGACGGTTATGCCCTGCGCCGTTGGAATGCCGCGTAGCACCAAACGTACCTCCCTACGCTCGGGGACGAACGAACCCTGGCGTTCACCGAGGCGGATGGTAATCCGGCCGGCCGAAGACTCGCAGGAGATCCTGCGCCTGGCGTACTCACCTTCTTCGTAACCGAAGCCGTTCCCCTCATCCTCGTAGAGTGTGGATTCTCCCTTGCCCTCGTCCGGGTAGACTAGCAGCGTCAGCGGATCGTTCGGCCTCTCGCCCGTGTGGGCAGCATCAGGGCCCATCGGAATGGGAGAATTTCCTCTTACATAGAGGGCAGGTTCGCCCAGGGGTGCGTGAGCCAGGATGTGGGTCGGCCCGGTAAAGCGCTCGCCGCTGTAGTAGTGGAACCAGGTGCCCTGGGGCAAATACACGTGGCGGTGCTCGATACCGGGGCGGGTTATGGGGGCAACGAGGAGGGCGTCGCCGAGCAGGAACTCGTCGTCGGCTGTGTAGGTAGTCTCGTCGGCGGGGTACTCGAACAGCAGCGGGCGCAGGATCGGCGCGCCCGTCCTGTGACACTCTTCGAAGAGCGAGTAGAGGTAGGGATGGAGTCGCTGGCGAAGTTTGATCATCTCCCTGCACACCGACTCGTAGGGCTCGCCGAAGGCCCACGGCTCCTGGCGGCGGGTGCCTATCGTGGTGTGGTTGCGGCAGTAAGGTTGGAAGACTCCGAACTCCGTCCAGCGGGCCAGGAGCTCTCCGTTCGTGTCGCCGCCGAATCCTCCCACGTCGACACCGGCCCAGGCGACGCCGGAGAGGGCGAGGTTCAGGAGTTGTGGCATGCTCATCCACAGGTGCTCCCACCAGCTGGAGTTGTCACCGGTCCAGTGCATGGCGTGGCGCTGGAGGCCAGCATAGCCAGCGCGGGTGATCACGAACGGCCGTTCGTCGGGCCTCAGGGCCAGAAGGCCCCCTCTGGCGGCGCGTGCCATCAGGGAGCCGTAGGTGTTGTGGATCTGGGCGTGCCACCTGGCCTCACCGGTCCTTCCGCCAGGATGGACCACATCGTCTGGCATCGTGGCCCCGTGGGGTATGAAGAGCGCCGGCTCGTTCATGTCGCACCAGATCCCGGCCACCCCGGGGTCGGTAAGAACCCTCTGGTTCTCCCCCCACCACTCGCGCG
>DASTKM010000021.1:0-13153 GCA_035715885.1 Rubrobacter sp. | reverse complement strand
CTCAAGGTTCTACCATGCATGATCGATTCCACATATGGCGAGTCCGACCATCTTGCTCGAGAGGTTATGCTCGCACGCTCGACCCCCACGTGCTCAACCTTCGGTCTCAGTTCGTCCTCCGAGCCAGTAAGAGCGTGCCAGGTTGATCTGCCACGCGTGTACTCTTCGCTGCTCTTCTCGCGAAACCTCAACGCCTGCTCCTACGTACGCTTTACGAAGCATACGTACGATAGTTATGAAACCCAACGGCGATCTGTCACTCACCGGGCCCCTCGGCCAGTACCACACAAAGTTTCGGCGTTGTTCCAACTGGCTTCCACCCACAGAAGGCGGTAGAACCTGCTCCCACCTATACCTCCTAGCAGGCCCTCGAGCATTCTCTCGCTGCGTCCGGTGCTCGACTCGAGCACCGGACCGGACCGAGTGGCATCATGCCGAGGGGGTAAAGTATACGATGGCAGCAGGCTGAAGGGCATGGGGATGGGACATTCGTCGCGGTCCGAGGGTTACGCCCTGCGGGGCGGTCGAGCGGAACGACTGCGCCTCCTGAACCGGAGCACATAAGGGAGGCGGTGGTGGGCGCCGGGTTGGTGTCCGGCCGCGAGGTGGATAATGTCGTCGCCGAACTGGGCAGGCTCGCCGACGACGACCGGACGTTGATGAGCATAGCGCCCACTTTCCAGGTGTGGGCCCGTAGAGCTGGTGCGTGAGAACTCCCTGTGTCAGCGGGTAGGATGTAGTCAGGCCTTGGCGCATTGAGGTACCGGGGGTTAACGAGCCTCGGCGTGGAGCGGTCTCAAGGGAGAAACTCGATGAGGACTCGTCGAAACGCATCAGGCTTTTCTATGTGCGGAGTGTGCCGCAGCCGTGGACGAACACTACGGGTACGCCCTCCTCCGGTCCGCTCTCCAGCAGAGGAGTCGTCAAGCGCGGCGTGCTAACCTCCCGCGAGCCTAAGCCACCCGATAACTCCTGCTTTCTCATGCGCTCCATCCTTTCCTTCTCATCCGTCCACCCGCTCGCCGACAGCCGGTGAGGGTAGGAGGAATTCTACGCAAGGGATCGACACAAGGAGACCATGGCGGACGAGCCGGGACAATCCGAAGAAGCCCACCTTAGAAGTTCCTGGGCGCGAGGGCTACATTTAGGAAAGATGCTCATTCCACGCTCTTACTCCGCACGTTTTGTATCTCAGGGCAGTGGGTAGGGCATACGTACCGACATGCGATGTTGCAAGCAGGATCCTCTACGAACGCAACAAGGAGGGAACGAGAGGGTGCACCGAAGGGCAGGACGGGAACCGGGGTCTCGAAGAAGAAACCCGCAGACTCAAGCAGGGAGCGCATAGGTACCGTAGGCGGGAAGCTCTTACCCGTCGCGACCGGCGTAGGGAGAGGGAGGTATTGGTCGAGCAGCTCAAGAAGGAGCAGGCTAGCGACTAACGTCTCTCTTGCCGTAACAGAAGGTCCGGGGCATGCTCCCAAAGATATCACTCAACAAGAATACGCGACGATCATCGACGTGCTAGAACGCATGGTATAGAACCTGCAATAAGGTAGGGAATACTTGTTGGTTGGCCGAGACATGTTGCCCGGGCGGATGGCCAGCTCTACGCTTTGATCGGTGCTTTGGACGTCTCGCAAACTGTCGTCTAGCTTCTCAAGTACAAAACCGTCCGAGGTGGGCTTCGCAACATGGGGCTCGCTCACCAATTCGTAACCGAAACGTCCGGGCGGCGCAGGTGCGGAAGCTCCGCCATCCGGAAGGGACGACCCTTCGCCGCCTCCCGATCGAACTCCACGCCCAGTCCTGGTCGCGTGGGCGGCAGCAGGTGACCATCCTCCCACTTGGGCTGCACAGGGACGACGTCGGTCAGGAACGTTCCTGGCCTGTAGGGTTGCTCTTGGACACCGAAGTTAGGGCACGAGAGGTTCAGGTGCAGGCAGGTGGCCGTCGAGACCGGCCCGAGCGGGTTGTGGACGGCGAGCTTTACGTGGTGCGTCTCGCACATCGCCGCGATCTTCTTCGCCTCGGTGATGCCCCCGGCGATGCACGGATCAACGCGGGCGTAGTCTATCCACTCCCTCTCCACGAGCTCCCTGAACTCCCACTTGGAGCCGAATTGCTCCCCGGCTGCCAAGGGCACGGCGGTGCGCAGTCGCAACAACTCGTAGGACCTGGGGTCCTCCGAACGCAAGGGGTCTTCGATGAAGTAGGGGCGCAAGGGCTCTGCCTCGCGGCAGAGCCGAAGGGAGTCGGGCATCTCGAGGCGGGTGTGAACGTCGAGTATCATCTCGATCTCCTCGCCCACAGCATCGCGCACCGCCGCCAGCTGTTCGACGGCGGCTAACGTAGAACGCCGAGGCTCGAAGACCTCGCCCTCTTGGGGCAGACCCCAGCGCACGAAGCGCCAGCCCTCGTCCGTGGTCTGCAAGCAGGACTCGACCAGCGCGGCCGTGTCCGTGCCGGCTTCGGCGTTGTGCGGGTAGCAGACCACCCGGTCGCGGGCTCGCCCACCGAGGAGCTCGTAGAGGGGAACGCCCAAGGCTTTGCCCTTGATATCCCATAGCGCAATGTCCACGGCCGAGATGGCCGCCGAAACGGCGTGCCTGGCGGGGAAGAAGCCTCCCCGAAAGAGCAGTTGCCAGAGGTGCTCGGTGCGAAAAGGGTTCTCGCCCAGGAGCAGGGGCTCGAAATGCTCGATCGTTCCCGTCACCGCCAGCTCGCGGCCGGTAAGCCCCGCTTCGCCCACGCCGTAGAGGTCTTCGTCGGTATCCACGACCACGAACAGGTAATTCCGCTCTCCGCCCCACACCGGATATGTCTCGACGCCGGTTATCTTCACGCGTATCTCCTGGTGCTCCTGACAAAGGATGGTACACGAGAGACCTGCTTCAAGCAGCCGGCTCTTCAAGGTTTTCGGAGGTTTTGCAAGCCAATGGCGACGCCCAAGCAAGGGAAACATGGCCAATTGTGAGGATGCGCCGGCCTGCCGTAGGAGGCATTATGCTTGCAATAGTAGTAAGGGCTATCGAAGAGGTCGCAACATGAAGGATCGAATGGATGAGATCCGTAGTACGAGGGCCCCGAGGCTGAGGGAAGACCAGATCGAGATTCTCAGGCGCTACGGGCAGAAGAGGAAGACGGAGGTCGGGGATGTCCTGTTCAGGGCGGGTGAAACCCAGAACGACTTCATAGTCATCCTCGAGGGCCAGGTAGAGGTGGTCGACGACTTCGCGTACGGGGCACGGACGATAGGTGTCTTCCTGGCTGGCCGTTTCTTGGGTGAGCTGAACATGCTCACCGGGCAGGCGATGTACCTCACGGCCGTGGTGCGCGAAGGCGGGGAGGTGCTGGCCATAACCCGCGAGCGGCTGAAGGAGATCGTCACCGAGGAGCCCAATCTCTCGGATGTCATCCTGAAAGCCTTCCTGGCCAGGCGCACCTACATGATCAGGACCGGCCTGGGCCTGAGGATAATAGGCTCGCGCCACTCGAGCGACGCGACGCGCCTCAGGGAGGTTGCGGCCCGCAACCGGGTGCCCCACGTCTGGATCGAGCTCGTGGAGAACCCCGGGGCCGAAGCCTTGCTCGAGAGGTTCGGTGCAAAGCCCTCGGAGACGCCGGTCACCATCTGGCAGGGAGAGGACGTGCTGAAGAACCCGACGAATGCCGAGTTTGCCCGCACCACAGGCCTCGAAGTAGATGCCCCCCTGGATAGAACCTACGACCTCGTCGTGGTCGGCACAGGGCCGGCGGGCCTCGGCGCGGCAGTCTACGGGGCCTCGGAGGGCCTCTCTACCCTCGCCCTGGAGTCGATAGCCTTGGGCGGCCAGGCGGGCACCTCATCTCGGATAGAGAACTATCCTGGCTTTCCCGCAGGCCTCTCCGGCTTCGAGCTGGCCAGCCGCGTCCTGGTGCAGGCCGACAAGTTCGGCGCCCGCACCGCAGTGCCTCGGGAGGCGCTCGGTCTGAGGAGGGAAAACGGCCACTACTATATACAGCTCTCCGAAGGCGGTGAGGTTGCGGCACGCAGCGTGATAGTCGCAACAGGGGCCCGCTACCGCAGGCTAGAGGTACCCCGCCTGGAGCGTTTCGAGGGCGTGAGCGTCCACTACGCAGCTACGGAGGCCGAGGCACAGAGGTGCGAGGGCGAGGAGGTCGCGATCGTCGGCGGGGGCAACTCGGCGGGCCAGGCAGCGCTGTTCCTGGCGGGACGCACAAGGAGGGTTTACCTGCTCATAAGGGGAGAGGATCTAGGCAAGAACATGTCGAGGTACCTCGTCGACCGGATTACGAACGCCGAGAACATCGAGCTGCTGGTCAGCACCGGGGTGAGAGAGCTCACGGGAGAGGATCACTTGAAGGGGGTCGTGATCGAGGACAACCGCTCGGGGGCACGCCGCACCCTTGGGGCGCGGGCGCTCTTTGTCTTCATCGGCGCGGAGGCCAACACCGGCTGGCTCCAAGGTGCCGTCGAACTGGACGAGCGCGGCTTCGTCCTGACCGGCAGGGAGCTGAACGATTCTGCGCTCCATGAGGAGGACTGGCAAGAACGTTCGCGGGAGCCGTTTCTCCTGGAGACTAGCATGCCGGGAGTATTCGCCGCGGGTGACGTGCGCAGCGGCTCGATCAAGCGGTGCGCCTCCGCGGTGGGCGAGGGCTCTATGGCAGTGAGGTTGGTCCATCAGCACCTGGCCGATGCCGGCGTGCAAAAAGTGTGAGGATTCCGCCCCTCACCGCCCTCGAGGGCCTCCTACGTAGATCTGCCCGCGGATAGCGCTAGAGAAGACTCCGATAGTAGTTGATGAGGCGCATGTACTTATTCCAGTTCCAGTAGGGGCCCGGACAGGTATGGCAATCGACCCCGCCGCCGGAGCCGGAACAGCCGGGTACTTGATAGTGGCCGATTATGTGCTTGCTGTCTATGGGGATCTTGTACTTCTTGCAGCACCACGCCGAAAGCCTCGCCGAAGCATGGTACATACTTCTGGTTAACCACTCCGGGTTGTCTATGTAACCCGCGTGTTCGATGCCGATGCTGTGTGTGTTGGTGTCCCACCAACCAGCGTGCCAGGCGATGTCCTCGTCGCGCACACACTGCGCTATCCTACCTTTACTGCTGACGACGTAGTGCGTCGACGCCTGTGCGGCGCAGTTCTCGAACCAGCTTAGGGTGCCGGAGTAGGAACCCTCTGCGACGTGGATAACGATCTTCCTTACATCGTAGGTGGTCTCCCGGTTGGAGTTGGTGTAGTTGCATGAAGCGGCAGGACGCCATAAGGCCTGTGGGTAGTCGGTGGCGCCGCTCTGGGCGGTGTAGACCTGGGGTACTTCGACGTTTTGTGGCGAGAGCTTCAGGTGCTCACCGGTCGAGATGGTCGTTGAGGCCCCTTCCCTGAGCACCCCGTAGACCTGGCTGGCGTACAGGTCCGTGTCCGCGTACTGGGTGAGCGCCTCCTGCCAGCCGTCCAGTCTCTTCGGCTTGGTCTTTCCGACCAGGTGTGAAAGGAAGGCCGCGCCGCCCTCGATGTTGGCAGAGCGATCGTTCTTGAGTCGAGCTTTGGAGAGACCAGTTAGCTTCGCGGCCTTGCCTAGAGTGTTCCTAGACGGGTTTTGGGTGAGCTGCATGATCCCGTAGTCGCCGCGACCTTCGGGATCTCCCTTCCGGTAGGCGCTGGCGGACGGTGGAGGCATCTCCCAGAGGGTGTTGTAGTAGCCCATCGCCAGGAGCAACTCGACCGGAACCTTGTACTTTCTGGCTGCGGTCTCGAACTTTGCCTTCAGAGAAGAGTCGGTCTGTGCCAGAACTCTGCCGCCCGCCGTTCCGAGCAAGGTGGCGCCCGCAAGGCCTGCTCCGCCCAATCTCAGGAAATCTCGGCGGTTCATAGTCGTGAACCGGTTCTCAGAATACATTTCCCCCTCCGTTGGCGCTCTCTCAGGTGCTGTCCAGAGAGACCATTATCCACGGTTTTGGATCTGTTCGCAGCGATCAGGAGAAGGTGCGCTCGAGCGTGCAGGCTGATAGCCTCCGGCGCGGCCGCATGAGCACGGCGTCTGCCGAAAGGACGAACGCCGACGTGATCGGGGCCTCTATAAGCCGCCGCGGTGACGGGATCGCCACAGGCCACACCATCGTCGGCAGGCCTAACTACTGGGACGAGTACGCCCACGGCGAACTCGACGAGCTCGAAGGTGGTCCTGGGGCGTTGATCTTCTAGCTCGACAACTCTGCAGCCATCAGCGTCAGGCCACCGTCCACGACGAACGAGGCGCCGGTTGCGTACGTTGACTTCTCCGAGGCGAGGAAGGCCACCCACGCTGTGATCTCACGTGCGTGTCCGGGGCGTCCTAGCGGCAGATTCGAACGTTCTATGGTCGTCGGGTCCTCGTCCTCGGCGCCGGTCCAGCCTTCGCACCTCGCCCCTGCGGCCCGCCGCCCGCACGGCCTCAAGGGTCTCCTGTGCCCCTGCTTCGTCCGTACGGTAGGTGATGCCGAGGTCGAAGCCGTTCTCCGCCAGTTCCTTCGCCGACTCCTGCCCGATCCCCGAGTCCGATGCGGTAACTATGGCTACCGGGCTCATGCTCTCTCCTCTCGTCCACAGGACCTGCCCACCCGGCTCTATGCCCCGGAGTGGAGACCACAAACAGAATAGAGTCGCGTGCACGGCGTCTGGCTCGACGCGCACGTGAGGGTGGACCCGAACTCGTCTTACCGTCTCCCCGCGGCGGCCACCCGGTTCTTGCCCGCTCTCTTGGCCCGGTACAGCTCATCGTCTGCCTTCTCGACGAGCTGCTCCAGGCTGGACACGTCCTCGGTAAGAGCAGCGACGCCCACCGAGACCGTTACGGAACTACCCAGAAGGGATTCATTCTCGGTTGCGCTCTCGTGCTCGACTCCGTGGCGTACGCGTTCGGCGACCTCGATGGCGTCTTCTATATTGCCGCCCATCAAAACAACGAACTCTTCGCCCCCGTAGCGGGCCACCACGTCGTCCGCCCGCGTCGACTCACGCAACACGCGTCCTACGCAGCACAGGGCCTCGTCCCCGCTCCCGTGCCCGTAGCGGTCGTTGTACGACTTGAAGTTGTCCACATCAAGCACGGCGCAGGCGAGGGGCAGACCGTTTCTCTTATAGAGTTCTATCCGCCGCTCCGCCGCCCGGTGGAAGTAGGATCGACTGACCAGGCCGGTCAGGTGATCCACGTTGGCCGCCCTCCTCAATGAGGAGATTTCCCCTTTCTCCGCCCGGCCTATCTGGTGCAAGGCCAAACCTACAAAACATACGGCGATCAGTTCGGCGACGTCTGCGGCGGCGTCCTCTATCGTGCTTAGTCGAGAGAAATCCGCCAACACCTCCGCCAATTGTGCGGTTGTGATCAGGACTGCAGCGACTATCGAGATCCGTAGGGCGAGCCGGTGGGAGGAGAGTGTCAGCCCGGGCGCCACTCGCAGCGCCAAAAGGATTACGAGGCCTCCCACAGCGGCGGTCAGCGCGTCGAAGGCGATCTCGAAGATGTGCGGCGAGACTAGCGCGTTGGCCATACTATCTCCATATCATCTGCGAGCTACTGCTCAGGCACGACCGTGCGGCTTGTCCTTCACCCACTCTGTGAACCGCCGCACTCCGGGATGGTCTCGAAGCGCCTCCACGGAATCATAGCCTCGTGCGAGGTCTGCGTTGCCGATAGAGACGTGTACGTTTCTGTGACATGGGCCGCACAGGGCGACCGTCGTGCTCGGGTCACGTCGCTTGAGCTCTTGCCTACCCTTCCTTCTTCGCTTCATCTTCCTAGAGCGAGAGCGCGGCAAGAGATGGTGGCGGGTGAGTCGATCCTCTCCGATGAGGCTGCCGCACAGCTGGCACCTGCCAGCTGTGCGACGCCCTGCGTTCTCATCGCTTGGAGCCATTCCGAGATTATACGGCCAGTCTACGCGAACGCCCCAGCATCTCCTCCGTGCAGCAGATGATAGTGACGACAGGACTCTTACTGTGTTCATTAACAATCTGGTAGAGGTATCATGTGGCGGTGCAAAACGCACGGCTACACGCGGATCTCGCGACTAGAAGAGGACTCGAGATCCTCAGCTTCGCTCCCTTTGGTCGTGCCCGATCGGTGGGGGCCTAGTCGATGCTGCGCTTCGGCCGCGACTCCCGATCCGCCCAACCCTGGTTACGCCCGCCCCGCCTCCGAACGCTCGCCGACGCCGAGGAGGAGCGCCACGCCTCCTGGCTCGAGCTCTTCTTCGACCTGGTGTTCGTCGTTGCCATCGCCGAACTCTCACACGAACTCGTCGTGAACCACACACTGAATGGCTTTGCGATCTTCGCGGCGCTCTTCGTGCCCGTCTTCGTAGCCTGGCAGGGTTTTAGTTTCTACGCCGACCGCTTCGACACCGACGACGTATTCGTCCGAGTGTGCATGTTGGCCGCGATGCTCGCCGTCGCCGCGCTCGCCATACAGATCCCTAGCGTCGCGCACGGGGAGAGCAGCGCAGGCTTTGCCCTCGCCTACATCGCCATCAGGGTTCTAACGGTGGTCCTCAACCTGCGCGCCTACCGCCACGTGCCCCTTGCACGTCCTCTCACCGGCCGCTACGTGGCGGCGTTCAGCTTCAGCGTCGCGCTGTGGACCGTCTCGTTAGCCGTTCCCGAGCCCTGGCGTTTTCTGCTGTGGGGGATCGGGCTGGCGGTCGACCTGGGAGTTCCCGCCCTGGTCGGTCCGCGCTTCGTCGGACGCGTGCCACTCCACGCGAGCCACATCCCCGAGCGCTTCGCACTGTTTACGATAATCGTCTTGGGCGAATCGGTAGTCGCCGTGGCTTTGGGCGTGGCCGGCAGCGATTGGGAGTTGTCGTCTGCGGCCGGCGCGGCCTTGGGTTTCCTCGCCGTGGCATGCCTTTGGTGGACGTACTTCGACGTCGGCGCGGGCTTGGCCTTGGCGCCTGGCCCGTGGACCGCTGTTCGCTTCATCTACGTCCACGTGCCAATGTGGGCCGCTCTGACGGCCGTTGCAGCGGGCGTGAACCTCCTCATCGAGGAAGCAGGTACGGGGTCACTCGAAGCGGGCGCCCGATGGGCGCTTTGCGGCGGCGCGGCGGTGTACCTGTGCTGCACAAGCGTTATTCAGGACGCAACGGCGCGGGGTATTCTCCGGCCGATCCTCGGCTTGCGTCTGAGCGTCGTAGGCCTGCTCGTAGCGCTCGCTTTCCTCGGAGCCGGCCTCCGCCCGGTTACGTTCGCTGCAGTGATGGTGGCTCTCCTCGTCGCGCTCGTCGCATTTGAGATCTCGCGCAATCTGCACCCGGATGCTCATCGCCGGGCCAAGCCATCCGCTGACTAACAACGACTCTCTGGAAAGAGCGTTCCGACCCCCAGAGGAGAAGCCAGGGACGTATTTGCAAGGGCAGCTTGGGCGATGTTGCTTGGCAGGCCCCAGCCGCAAGTTCGTCGCACGAGCAGGTGACAGCATCCACAGAGTTGCTCATCTCCGACGACTGCGATTGCCACTCGGAAGGTGCGTCTGAAGGAGACGCTCCGCCACCTCGGGTGGCAAGTATTTGGTCGCGTTCTTCAAAGCTTCCCGAGAGAAGCGTTCCAGGTTAGCTTCGACGAACCCGATTACGCGGTCCTGATCTGTGCGGCCGAGCTCCCTCAGGACCCAGCCCACGCCCGTCTGGACGAACCTCTCCTGGCTTCCTAAAAGATGGCTGCAGTTGTCGAGCACCATCTCAGTAAAGCCCGGGAAGTTCTGATCACCCTTCCTGGCCAGATTGGCGAACGCCACGACGGAGGCGCGACGCTGCCAGAGGCTGTCTGCCTCCCGCCACTCTGAGATGGCTCGTGCGCACGACTCGCCCTGCTGCCCTACCAGGGGGCCGAGCACCTTTACACACAACCAGTCGCAGATGCTCCAGTCGCTGATATACCCAGCATCAAAGAGGCGCGCGAACCGGGGCAGCTCGGAGCGCCAGTCCAGTGCGCCTTCTGGCAGAAGGATCTCCTGCAGGAAGAGGACGCCTGCGAGCTTGTCCTCCGTGTGCTCGTCTTCGAGCAGCATCAGGGCCAGATCCTTCTGCTGTCCAACGGAGAGGTACTCTCCCAATTGCTCCTCCTCGAACCAGGCATGCACAGCCGTCCGGATATCTTCCATCTTGACGCCGCGGAAGGAGGCAGCGCCTCTGAGGTACTTCGTCCACCACTCACGCGTGGCTGCCGTTGCGCGCGCATTCAACCGTTGCTGCAGCCTGGCGATTAGACCGCCGAGTGCTGGGGCGGAAGGTTGGCGAAGGTTCATAGATCGTTCACTCCAACTGGTCGGAGCAGCACCTACAGGATGTCATCCACGACCATGTGATGCTCGTGAGCGGGGCGGCCGGTCCTGGGCTTCTGTGGAGCGAACACAGGCTTCAGCCTCTCCCACTGCTTGTCGGCCAACTCTACGTCCCTCCAGGTTACCTGTTTTGCTAACACGCTGTCGGATGTGGTCCCTGCCTGTGCAACAGCAGGTGGCTAGCTGTTATCTTGCTACTTCATATTTAGGACTGTTGGCGTATGCTTTGACTAGGTGCTAGCAACCCGAGAGACAGGGAGGACGAGAGTGCTGCTCGAGGATAAGAACGCCGTCATCTACGGAGACGGATGAAAGGTAGCTGGTGCTGTTGCCTTCGCCTGCGAAGGGGCCAAGGTCGTCCTCACCGGTCGAACTCTGGAGAGTCTCGAGGAGCTGGCCGAGGAGATCGGGCCGTCGAACAAGCCAAGTCGGTAGGGACAACAAGAGGAGAACCTATGAACTCGAAGCTCGTATTCAGCGCACTTAGCACAGAAGACATGCTGATAGCAAACGAGTCCTGCGGTGGGGCTCCTAGTCTGGAGACCGAGTACTATGTGTAGGAACATCAAGACCCTTTTCAACTTCGCGCCACCGGCAACCGATGAGGAGATAAATGCTGCTTCGCTGCAGTACGTGAAGAAGGTAACTGGCTTCAACAAGCCGTCAAAGACAAACGAGACGGCCTTCTATTCCGCAGTCGAAGACATCGCGAGAATCTCAGAGCGTTTGCTCACCTCGCTCGAAACCACTGCACCGCCTAAGGACAGGGAGGAAGAGGCAGCCAAAGCGAAAGCACGCTCAGCACTACGATTCGGCGGGTGATGCGCGACGTGGTAACCCGCCGGTACGAGCGCTGCATAAGGCGTGAGTCTATTGCGACCACGGTTTCCGCCTCTGCCTCCCCAAGTGGTATCGTGCCGAACTCTGGCTATCCGTCGCGGGAGTAGCTGATCAGTTCTGCGCGGCTGCCGTCGCCATCCGTGTGCATGCTCAACAGTGGGCCGACGTTCGGGGCGTAGAACTTCAACTCCTGGACCCTCGGCTCCGTCGGTACCAGGTCTCGCGTCATCAGGACGTCCTTGTCGAAGTAGCCGAGGGGCACCTGGACCCTTTCCTCACCGATGGTGATGATCGCGGCCTTGTCCTCGGCTTCGCCTTTGTAGTACTCCTGGCGGTAGGAGAGGCCGGGGTCGGGGTTGGCCGGCATGGCGATCCCCGGTTGCGCCCCGTCGACACCAGCCTCGAATGAACCGCCGTGGTCGATGGCCTTGCCGTTCTCGTAGTTGGTGACGTACTCGCCGAGGTACCAGACGTTCCCGGCCTTGTCCTGAGCATACCAGTCGTCGGTGATTTCGACCGGCGCGCCGTTCTCGGTGACCGTGTCGCGTACCACGCGGGCCTCGATCCCGTTGGCCATCATCTTCGTCTCGTCGGTGACCTCGACGACGACCTTCTGGTTCGTGCCCTTCGTGTCCGTCTCGCTGTAGACCCACTTGGTTCCCGGGCTCATCGGCCAGTAGGGATTGTCGATGCTGACCGAGAAGTCGGCCGGGTCGAGCTTTACGGGCTCGCTTCCTTGCGGCATGCCTCCCCGGCTGCCAGATCCCGCGGCGGTCGAGCTTGCTGCCCTGGCCGGCCTCCCGGGGCTCTGGTCCTTCACTGCAGAAGCCTTCGCTTCTGTCGTACCGGCCCCACACGCGCCCGCCACTGCCAGACTCATCGTCAGCGCGATTGCCGCTATACCACGCATCAGGGGTCTCGCACGCTGCCCATCCATCGTTCCTCCTCTTCGATCTCTGCCGTTCGCAGTCGTCCGCGCGCGGCGACTTTTCCTACCCTTCCTCGTTCGTCGGCTCTTCTATCAGCCGCTCTCACAGACCTTCGTGCACGTGAAGCTGAAAGCAGCATGGCAAGCGAACGTGAGGACAGGTTGAGCGCACGCTGAGAGCAGGATTAGATTCCTGTGAACATCCTAGTTTGACCTTCGAAAACCGTCCGAGAAAGGGTTCGAGCGACCGCTCCGGGCGTGTCGTTGCTCATGAGCGCCACCTGCGTCGCCTCTTAGTTCGCGGGCGAGCACTAGCCAGGACGGGTTTCTCGCGATAGCCGACCCCTAAACCTTCGGCGACTACCCGCCTGGGTATAATCTTCCATGAGTTGATCGGTGTGCTAAGAACAGCGGCGCCTGTGTATGGACTTGCGGTCGTTGTCGCGTTCGCGCTCTTCCCCGCGCTCGCGGCGGCCCAAGGCTCGGATACGGTGTACGACGAGGCCGGAGCACTTAGCGGGCCGGAAGAGCAGCGCGTACAGCAAGCCTTCGACTCGGCGCAAGAGGAGACGGGGCAGCCGCTCTACGCCTTCCTGGTACCGAACAAGGGGGTGGAAGGCCAGGAGGCGCGGCAGGACCTACTGACCAGGGAAGCCACCGAGGCGCAAGTCCCGCAGGATGCCGGGGTAGTCGTGGTTGCCACGAACGATGGCTGGGGCACGACGTACAATTTCCCGCAGGACGCATACAATACAATGGTACCGGACTTTCAGGAGGGAGACTTTGCCGCTGGGCTCGTGGCCGGAGCACGAGAGATTCAGGGTGAGCCTGCGGCACAGGGCGCGCAAAACGATCCTGATGGTAGTACGGGCGGTCTGGTGGGGGGAGGCGGTCTACTCCTTCTATTGGTGGCGGTAGCAGGAGCTCTCCTATTGTTCAGGAAGCGGCGCGCCAACAAACGGCGCATCGAAGAAGAACGTCGGAGCGCTGAGGAAGAGTTCGCCAACCTCACTGTCCACCTGAACGAGTTCGACGAGAAGGAGCGGCTCG
>DASTKM010000020.1:0-2565 GCA_035715885.1 Rubrobacter sp. | reverse complement strand
CCTGCTCCTTGCGCGCACGAGGAGGAGTAGGCGCAGGAGTGGACACAGTGCCCAAAGGGCATCCCCCTTAAGGGGATTGGGCTAGAAGCCTCAGAGTAGCCCATTTCGGAGCGCTGTGACCATATCGTCGCCAAGACGAGAACAGCAGGGGGCAGGTGCCTTGAGATCCGCACTCTCTTTGAGTGGATGGGTTAGGAGTATCCCTACCCCTTCCGCTCTCAAATGGCTAAAGTCGAGCTCTACGACGGTCCGTGAATAGGCCTGGGCGCTACGCATCTCAGGGCCTCGGACAGCCTGAGAGCCACTCTAAATGTTCTCAGGCTGCCGGGCGGGTCGCGTTGGCCTCGGCCCACTCTGGCCTTTATCGTGTCTGTGGCGCCATTTGCGTGAGTGGTCATGGCATTCCCTTGGCATGCCCTTTCGGTAGGAACTCGGCCTAAACCGCTGTGTTGATATTGTCGTCCCGCGCGGGAACCTTCGCGCCCATGATGAGCAGCCACAGCAAGAACGAGATCTCCGCTATGCCCGCCACCGAGCGGAAGAGCAGGCCAACGCTTGCGCCGACGCTCGGGAAGAGCGAGGACACGAACGCGTCTGTCAGGTAACCGAAGCAGCCGACCATCAGCATGATCCCCAGCACGCGGGGGAAGTAGCCGGTCCTGTAGACCAGGTATCCTAGCGGGAGCAGCCACAGTCTGAAGAAGATCCCACCGATCAGGTCCCCTTGTGCGTGCACCTCGGCGAAAAGCAGCACGAGCGCTTCGGACGACTCGGTTCCGAACGTCGCCGCGTAGTAGGGTTCGGACGCCACCAGCAGCGCCGCAAAGTGGTTGAGCAGGTTGGCGCCCATGATCACCGCCGCGACGGGAGTCCCTTCGCCGGCATCAGGCTTGTTCCTGCGCGGATTGAAGAGGCTGCCGCTCACCCTCTAGGGCACGAGGACCCGGCTCTCAAGTTGTGCCGGGTTGGACTTTTCGGCCATAGAGCTACCCGCCGTTCGTTGCATGTCGATCAGACAGGAACTTTGAGCTTGACCTCCTTCGAACCGAATCGCAGATCGTGTTGGCGTTTGAGCCAGGCAGCCTGAGCCCATCGGTTGCGCCCCATCCGTCGGGCTAGGCGCTTGGTCAACTCGAAGCGCCTGCTCCCTGAGCGAGCGTGCCCCTGCCCGGCGGCCTCGCGACGCTGTAGCTTCTGGGCGCGCGCGATCTCGGGCTCACGCTCGGCCTTCACGGCGCGGCACGCGGCGTCCAGCACCTTCGGCTCGCCGTCCTCCCGAAGAACCGGGACGAGATGGTTGGCAGTCACCACAGCGTCCCTCAGCGCGAGGTTGATGCCCTGGGCCCGCACCGGGCTCATAGGGTGCGCTGCGTCGCCGAGAAGTAATACCCCCGGTGCCGCCCACTCAGGGGCGCGGCCTACGAGCACGTTGAGCCTGCTGGGGCCCTCGATCTCGTCTTGATGTGCGACGACATGGTCGGCGAGCCAAGAAGGCGCCGACTTCACCGCGTTGCTAACCCAGTCCTTCTCGCGGATATCCTTGAGGCCGCCCTTGGGCATGACCAGCCCGTATTGCAGGCGCCCGTCCCAGGAGGTATAGCAGAGGGCCGGATGCTCCTTCGCTGCTACCGCGATCATGATAGAGCACCCTTCCCTTAGGCGATCGGGCGTCGGCAGCTTGAACCACAACACGTCGTACTGCTCGGGCAACAGCTCCAGCACCAGTCCCGCGCGCTTGCGCACGAGCGATCCGCGCCCGTCGCAGCCGATGACGAGGTCTGCCCGCACCTCTTCCCGCCCTTCCCCCTTCTCCAGTGCCGCTCCGACGACACGGCCGTCCCGGTCGTGGAGGAGGTCGCGAAACCGCGCTCCCCGCTCGAAGGAGAATGACGGGCACCCGCTCGCCTCCTCGACCAACTTCTCGAGGAGGGCCGGCTGAGACACGACGCGCATGGCGCGCTCGCCGAGTTCCTCAACGGGCTCGGGAATAACGAACACCTCCTCACCGTCGATCCAGATGTCCCACGAGTCCACCCTGCGACCCGGCACACTCTGGAGAACTCCCCCGAGCCCCATCTCGAACAAGGCATCGATCCCCAAGGGCATGAGTCCCTCCCCGCGGAACACCCGCTCGAACGACCTCTCGCGCTCGACGAGCTTCACGTCCACTCCGTAGCGCGCCAGCAGCAGCGCCGTCGCCACCCCGGCCGGACCGGCGCCTACCACTAGAACTTTCACCCGGCAACCTCCCATCGGTACGGTCGTCTCGCCGAAAATCTACCCTAGTGTCCTCGACCGGGAAGGGCGCCGCCTACAGGGGTTCGTCGCTGGATCCCACGGCTAACCCGAATTCGCGCTCCGGTCGTCCGTCCTTGCGGCGCATGCGCGGGCTCGCGCACTTCGTGACAGAGAACTGGAGCACTTTGGTGTCAGAAGCCCCCAGTCACGAACCGCCGGCTTTTCCTATCCCAAGTTTGTAGCTCATCGATCGAGCTTACCGAGCGCCGACGAGCGGACTCGAACCGCTGACCTTATCTCATTATCTTGTGTATGTATCGACACCAT
>DASTKM010000019.1:0-4537 GCA_035715885.1 Rubrobacter sp. | reverse complement strand
GTTCGAGTCCAGCCGGGGGAGCGGGCGGTCCCGTCCGGGTTTCCCGCCAAGGGCCCATAGCTCAGTTGGTTAGAGCATCCGACTCATAATCGGACGGTCCCAGGTTCGAGTCCTGGTGGGCCCACGTATCGATTACCCCGCGTTGCAGCTCCAGAGGTCCCATCACCACACCAAACGTTCTTTCCCACCAACACTTTTTCAGTGCAGCCCAACATGTTGAGCCCTGGGCAACATAGCCCCGATATGTGGGGCAACCGTCCACACTACCTCCTGGCTAGATGCTACCGCCACCGCCTGCCCAATACGGTAATCTAGCAGGGGTCCTCACCCCTGGGGAGGAGGGATAGAAGTGGTCTGAAGGTCGAAAATTGGCTCTCTTTGGGCCCGAAAACCCTCCTAGATTGCGATTTTTCCCAGCATATGCAAGAATTTCGTCGTCGTGGGTCAAAGTGGAGCGTAGTGGGAGGACACGGCGCTGGCCCTGTTAGGTGAGTACGAGCACACGCTGGACGAGAAGGGTCGCATGACCCTCCCTTCCCGTCTCCGACCTTATTTCGAGGGTGGAATCGTCATTACCAAGGGAGTAGACAAGTGCCTCTTTGCGTTTCCGCCTGAGGAGTGGGCGGCGTTTAAGGCCAATATAAAAGCCAATGCGGACCTCTCGGCCAGGGGGCGCCAGCTCTCGCGGATGTTCTTCTCCATGGCTTTCGAGGCCACGCTAGACAGGCAGGGTCGGGTTTTGATCCCAACCAAGCTCGCCAACTACGCGGGACTACAGCGTGATGTGACCATTACGGGCGTGGACGACCGGTTGGAGATCTGGGACACGGAGGAATGGGATCGCTACGTCTCGGGTGCTGACGACTCGTTCTCCGAGATCGTCGAGGAGTTCGCAGGAAGGGATCTCGGCGGGTGATGGCGGCCGGACATCGTCCTGTGATGCTCGAGAGAGCGGTGGCCGCCCTGGGGCTGGCTCCCGAAGACTCCGTCGTAGACGCCACCTTCGGCGGTGGCGGCCACTCCAGGCTCATACTCGCTGGTCTTGGGCCGGGTGGTAGCCTGGTCGGCATCGACCGCGACCCCGAGGCGGCAGTGCGAGCCTCTGATCTGTTGGAAGACCCGCGCTTCGAGTTCGTCTCGGGCGCCTACGACCTGGCGTTGTGGGAGATGGTCGAGGAACGTCGAAGTGCCGATGCGATCCTGTTCGACCTCGGCCTCTCCAGCTTCCAGGTCGACGAGCCAGGACGCGGGTTCTCATATGTCAATGAGGGACCACTGGACATGCGGATGGACCCACGGTCGGGTACGACGGCCGCGGACTTCTTGAACACCGTCGAGGTCGGGGAGCTCTCTAGGGTGCTCTCGGAGTACGGGGACGTGCCGCGCCCTGAGGCAAGGCGTGTGGCGCGGGAAGTCGTTCGGCGGAGGCCGCTCCTGGTTACGACGGACCTTTACGACGCCGTGCGTGCGGCCGTGGGCTGGAAGGAGAGGGGCGGTAACCCTGCAAAGAGGATCTTCCAGGCTGTGCGGGTCAGGGTAAACGACGAGTTGGGCAGCCTCAGCCGGGCCCTGGAGGCTTCAGAACGGCTACTCACACCAGGTGGGAGGCTCGTGGTCATCACGTTCCACTCGGGCGAGGATCGCCTCGTAAAGCGATTCATCTCAGGGCGGGAGGGGCGGTGTGTCTGTCCGCCGGAGCTGCCGGTGTGCGTTTGTGGTGCGAAGCCCGTCTTCCGTCGAGCGGCGGTTCTGACCCCTTCCCGGCGTGAGATAGAGGAGAACCCGCGCAGCGCATCGGCCAGGCTGCGGGCGGCGATAAGGACGGCCGAGCCTCCGGTGGATGCGAGCTGATGGGCGCCTCCCAGCGCAGGTACAAGGCTACGCTCCCTACCGAACCGGCGTGGCCGGTACAGAAGCGCGCCGAGGACCGCTCGCAGGATCGCACCCTGAGGCGGAAGGCCGCGGGCCGGCGTCGCCGGTTTGCGATGCTGGTCGTGGTGCCCGTGCTGCTGATGTTGGGGAGCGTCTATCTGAACACGCTCGCCGCGGGGCTCGACGCCAGGGCGGCCGAACTCGGCGTCAGGCTTGACAGGGCCAGAGAAGTAGGGGAGAGACTCGAGGTCAAAGTCGCCGAACTGTCGGGTGCGGAGAGGATCCGGGCCCTCGCGGCGGAGAAGCTTGGTATGCACGAGCCGAAGAGCACTACCTTGAAAGTCTATGGCGTAAGAGCGGAGGATGGGAAAAACGATGGGGCACCACAGGAAGGGGGAAGACCGCGGCAGCGTTGATCGGCCAGGGCCTCGCAACGCAAGGATTCGCCGTGGCAAGAAGACCCCCCCTCGCACCAAAAACAAAGGGCCTAAGTCCTCTGGTGGCAAAGTCATACCGCTCCGCGGCCAGAGGCGGGCCAGCGGCGCGACCAGGGCGCGTCGCGCGTCGTCGATGGCCCCCGAAGCTAGGACTACCGTGGGCCATAGGAGGCTGTGGATGGTGGCGGCGGTGTTCGCGGTGACGGTACTTCTTCTCGGTGGGAGGGCCGTGCACATAAGCCTCACGGAGGACGCGAGTTACAGGGCCTTCGCCGAGGAGCAGGCCGGTGGAACGACCCCGGCCGCCGCACCGACCCGCGGCAGCATAGTGAGTGCCGACGGAAGGGAGCTCGCGACCAGCCTCGAGGTCGCCCGCGTGATAGCAACCCCATACCAGATCGAAGACCCGGGGGCGACGGCCAGGGCGCTGCACGCCTTGCTGAGCGAAGAAACTCACACGACCAAGAAGGAGATAAGGGTCTCTCTCCTTAGGCGTGGTGCGGACGGCCAGCTCAGTGGATACAGCGTCGTCGCCACAGGCGTCGAGCCGGAGACAGCGGCCAAGGTGCAGGCCCTGGGTATCGAGGGCATCACAACCGTCCCCGATACCGTCAGGGTCTATCCAGACGGGACCCTCGCCAGCCAACTCCTCGGACACCAGGGAGACTACGGTGAGCCATTCGGCGGGATCGAAGCCAGTTACGACGACACCTTGAAGCGTGGCAGGGACGTAGATTTGACGGTGGACTCCGCGGTGCAGCAGGAGTTGCAAAAAGCCCTGGCGAAGGCCGTCGAGAAGAGCAAGGCCAAGAACGCCGTCGGCGTGGTCATGCGCGTTGATGACGGGTCGATTTTGGCGCTGGCCAACACCCCTGCTTACGACAACAACCAGTTCGGCGACGTTCCCGCAGAAGACCAGCGAGATCGCGTCCTTACCGATCCGTACGAGCCAGGCTCGACCTTCAAGGCTTTCACCGTCGCGTCTGCGCTCGAGGAGGGCGCGGTCACGCCGTCGAGTAAGTTCGTGGTCCCGGATCACATGACCGTGGCCGGCCACGTCATCAACGATTCCCAGCCGCACGAGACAGAGATCTTGACCCCAGCTGGCGTGCTCGAGCACTCCAGCAACGTCGGTGCGACGAAGGTCGCCAAAGAGCTCGGCGGGAAAGAGCTCTACGACTACATTCGCGCCTTCGGCTTCGGCGAACCAACCGGCGTGGACCTGTGGGGTGAGGACCCGGGGCTCGTCCCCGCCTACAAGGACTGGAGTGGGGTTTCGATCGGCAATATCCCGTTCGGACAGGGCTTTACCGTAACGCCTCTGCAGCTCGTCTCGGGTTACGCCACGCTCGTCAACGGTGGGCGAAGAGTTACGCCGCATGTTACGGAACAGGAGACCCCCCAGGGACAAGGCCCCAGGGTGATAAGCAAAAGGACCTCGGCTATAGTACGCGAGATGTTGCAGGGCGTCGTCGACGACGGGTCGGGCCACTTCGCCCAGATCTCCGGTTACAGCGTGGCCGGCAAGACGGGGACCTCTCAGATAGTGGACCCCAAAACAGGAACCTACGGCGACCAGTACGTGGCCTCCTTTATAGGGTTCGCCCCTGCCACCGACCCTGAGTACGTGATGCTGGTTGCCGTAGACGATCCGCAGACTTCATACTGGGGAGAGCTGGTAGCGGTACCGGCCTTCCGCCACGTGATGAGCTTTACGCTGGGCTACTTCAACGTCCCGCCCGACCGTAGGGGTTTCGAGGCCGAGGAGCCCCTCTGGTGAGGCCGACAACTCTTTTAGAGGCTGCGCAGGCAATGGGCGCGGATCTCCATGTTGCCTATGTAGACGCCCTCGTCAGTGGGGCGCAGACCGATTCCCGGAAGGTGCGCGAAGGGGACCTGTTCTTCGCCCTGCGCGGCAGGACCGATGGTGCGGACTTCGCCGCCGAGGCGCACCTGCGCGGCGCGGTGGCGACGGTGGCCACCCGCCGGCTCGACGTGCCGACACTCGTAGTGGACGACCCGCTGGAAGCGCTGCAGAGGCTCGCCCGTTGGACGCTCCTTCGCCAGGACGCTCCTTCGCCTGCCGTTGTGGGCATCACTGGCACCGTGGGCAAGACGACGACCAAGGACGCACTCGCGACCATTCTCAGGCACGCCGGGAAGCGTGTCTCGGCGACGGCAGGAAATCTGAACAACGAGATCGGGCTTCCCCTCACTATCCTGGCCTC
>DASTKM010000018.1:0-8776 GCA_035715885.1 Rubrobacter sp. | reverse complement strand
TGTGGGCATCACTGGCACCGTGGGCAAGACGACGACCAAGGACGCACTCGCGACCATTCTCAGGCACGCCGGGAAGCGTGTCTCGGCGACGGCAGGAAATCTGAACAACGAGATCGGGCTTCCCCTCACTATCCTGGCCTCTGACCCTCGCACAGAGGTCCTCGTCCTCGAGATGGGAGCCACCCACGCAGGGGACATAAAGTCTCTGTGCACCATCGCCCCGCCCGACATCGGTGTCCTGACCGCCATCTCGCCGGTTCATCTGGACTCGTTCGGGACGCTCGAGGGCCTTGCGGCCGCGAAAGGCGAACTAGCCCTCTCCCTACCCGAGTCTGGTACGCTGGTCGCCCCGGCTGGCGCCCCCGAGACGGCGACTGGGTCGGACCGTAAACTGGGTCGGCGTATAACCTTCGCCCGCGCCGGCGAAGCAGATCTCGTCGCGTCCGATATCGAAGGCAGAGACGAAGGCCTCCGCTTTGTTGCCAGCATAGCCGGAGAGTCGGCCGAGGTTCGCTCGCCGGTCTTCGGGACACACCTGGTGGAGCCGCTTTTGGCAGCCCTCGGCGGCACGCTCGCCCTCGGCCTCGGCCTGGAACAGGCTGCCCGTGGTCTCTCCCGACTGCGACGTACGGGCCTTCGGGGCGACGTCTACAATCTCAGGGAAGACATCACCGTCTACGATGACTCCTACAACGCATCCCCTGCCGCCGTCGAGGCCGTACTCAGGTACGGGGCGGATCAGGCACGTAGACAACGTAGACGGCTCGTCGTCGTGCTAGGCGGTATGTTCGAGCTGGGGGCCTGCGCCCGCGCTTACCATAGGGAGGCGGGTGAACTGGCGGCCAGAGTCGGCGTCGATCTGCTCGTATGTGTCGGCGACGAGGCCCGCTGGTATGCAGAGACCTTCCCTGGCAGGACACTCTTCTACCCAGACGCAGAGAGCGCCGCCGATGGCCTGCGCGGAGAGCTGCGGGCCAGAGACTACCTGATCGTCAAGGGTTCACGCGGGGTTGGGCTCGACACCTTGACCCGGAAGTTGAGGGAGAGTTTAGCTCTTGTTTAGCGTTGTACTCGCGGCTGCTGTGGCGTTTCTGGTAACGGTGTTGCTCGGCTCGAAGTTCATCGAGTTCTTGCAGTCGAGGAAGTTCGGGCAGTTCGTCCGCGAGGAGGGACCCCAGACGCACCTGATCAAATCCGGCACCCCGACCATGGGTGGGATTGTGATGCTAACGGGCCTCCTTGGGGCCCTCGTGGTGGTAGCGCGGCCGAACGTGGCCACGCTTACGACGCTCTTGCTCGTCGCCGTCGTGGCCGGCATCGGCCTCTACGACGACTGGCAGAAGATCTCTAGAAAGCGCCCTGAGGGGTTGAGCGCCCGCTACAAGTTCCTTCTGTTGACCCTCGCGGTTGTTCTGGCGGACGTGCTCGCCGTGCGCTACGTAGGGGTCACCCAGACCGTGCTCGTGCCGTACTTCGACCGCAGCCTGGTGTTGGGGCCTGGAGTCATGGGGATCGCGCTCTTCAGCGTGTTCTTGCTGCTGGTGATCGCTGGCACGACCAACGCCGTCAACCTGACGGACGGCCTCGACGGGCTCGCCGCGGGGGCTGCGGCCATAGCCCTGCTCGCCTACACGGCTATCGCTTTCCTCGAGCGCCAGTACGACGTCGCCGTGATCTGCGGCGCAATGGTTGGGGCGATCGTCGGGTTCCTCTGGTACAACTCCCACCCGGCCGACATCTTTATGGGGGATACGGGCTCGCTCGCGATAGGGGGCGTTCTCGCGGCGGCGGCGGTGCTCACCAAGACGGAGCTCCTCCTTCCCATCGTTGGCGGGCTGTTCGTTGTCGAGGCTCTCTCGGTCATCGTTCAGGTCTTCGTCTTCAAGCTAACGGGACGAAGGGTGTTCAAGATGGCCCCGATACACCACCACTTCGAGTTTCTGGGCTGGGACGAGAACAAGGTGGTGGTCCGATTCTGGATCGCCCAGGCCGCTTTCTCCTCCGTGGGGTTCTTCCTCTACTATATCTTCCTCTACAACACGGCAGGGTGAGCTCGTGAGGACCCTGGTATACGGGCTCGGAGAGTCGGGCGTCGCGGCCACGCGGGCTCTAACGGAAAGGGGCAAAGCAGTCCTCGCGGCTGATGGTGGCGACGACGAACGGCTGCGAGACACTCTGGCCGCTCTCCACGTGTCGGGCGTACTCGGGGCCACCCCCCACGTGCTCGAAGGGATTGATAGGATCATAGCGAGCCCTGGCGTCAGTCCCCGCAACGCAGTTTTGCGGGCAGCCGGAGCACGGGGCATCCCGATCATCTCCGAGGTTGGGCTCGGTCTTGAACTTCTCGGTGAGGACGCGCGCGTGGTGGCCGTCACCGGCACCAACGGAAAGACCACCGTCGTCGACATGCTTCACCGCATGCTCGAGGCTTCCGGCGTGCCCCACGCCGTCGCCGGCAACTCCTGGAGACCCCTTACGGGGTGCCTGGAGGAGGCGCGTGCTGCGGGGCTGCTCGTCCTCGAAGTCTCTTCCTTCCAGCTCCACTATCTCGAGAACCCCGGCTTCGAAGTCGCGGCGCTCCTCAATGTGAGGCCGGATCACCTGAACTGGCACGAATCGTTCGAGGAGTACACCAACGACAAGCTCCGTATCTTCGAGGGACAGCAGGAAGAGGACCTGGCTCTCGTTAGCGCAGCAGATCCCATAAGCAGTGCCGCTATCCACACCTTCAGGGCGGAAGCCCTCGTCGTGGGCGAAGGCGACACGGCCCTTCGCGACGGGCGTCTACTACTCCGCGGCTCTCATCTGGCAGAGGTGACCGAGCTGCGCTTCGCAGGGATGCACAACCACGAAAACGCGCTCTTCGCGGCGGCCGCCGCACAGAGGCTGGGTGCGGAGCTGGGGGAGATCAGAGAGGCTCTGCTCGAATACGAATCCAGGCCGCATCGCATGCGGGTCGCGGCACGGATGTCGGGAGTGACTTACGTGGATGATTCCAAGGCTACCAACCCGGCTGCGGTGGCAGCGGCCTTGGAGAGCTTCGACGTGCCTGTAGTGCTGATCCTCGGTGGCTCGGAGAAGTACACCGACTTCTCGGAGGTGCTGCCTGCCCTGGGAGTGTGCCGGGCGGTCGTGTGCCAGGGTGAGGCAGGTCCACGCATCGCCGCCTACCTCGAAGATGAGGGCTTCCAAAGCGTAGTCCACAGGACTCCCGACCTGGAGAAGGCCGTTGCAAGAGCTATAGAGCTTGCCAGGCCAGGTGACGTCGTCCTGCTCTCGCCCGGGTGCGCAAGCTTCGACCAGTTCCCCGGATACGCCCAGAGGGGAGACGCGTTCATCGAGGAGCTCGCCACACATCACGGGACTGTGGGGCGATGAGTAGCCTGAGGTCCAACCTGTTCCTCGTGGCGCTCGGCCTTTCCTTGCTTGGGCTCGTTATGGTCTATTCGGCTACGTACAGTGAGGTTGGAACCGATTTTCTGTTCGAACGCATCGGGCACATGGTACTCGGCGTCGCCGCCTTCTTTGTGGCCAGCCGAGTCAGGTATACAGCGTGGCGCAAGTATGCCCCTGCCTTGTACCTGATCGTACTGGTAGGCCTCGTCCTCGTACTCATACCTGGTATAGGAACCCAGATAAACGGCGCCAGGCGGTGGCTGGACCTTGGCCTCATGAGCATTCAGCCTGCGGAGTTCGCGAAGCTCGCCGCTATCCTGGTCTTGAGCTGCGCGGTCGCGCGCCTGCCACATGGTTCGGGGTTACCCGTCAAGCCCCTCGTGGGGGTCGGGGTGCTCTTCATCCTTGTCTTTGTCGAACCAGATTTCGGCACCTCTGTTGTCCTGCTCTCTGGCGTGGCAGGTACGCTGTGGGCCTCCGAACTGAGGACGAGGGACCTGGTACTGTGTGGGCTGATTGGGTTGGTAGTGGTAGCGGGGATGATGGTGCTCGAGCCCTATCGCCGCGAGCGGTTCCTGACGTTCCTCGATCCCTGGGCCGCGGTGGACGGCTCCGGCTACCAGGTTGTCCAGTCCATGGTGGCCATAAAGGCCGGGGGCTTCTTCGGTTCCGGGGCAGGGTCGGGCGGACAAGGTCCATACGTCCCAGAGTTGGGCACCGATATGATCTTCGCCCTGATCGGTGAGGAGCTCGGTCTGATCGGGATGATCGTCGTGATCGCCGCCTTCGGTTTTATCGCGCTGGCCGGGCTGAGGATAGCCATGAACGCTCCTTCGGTGATGGCGCGCTGCGTGGCCGCAGGCCTGACGACGATGCTCATCGCCCAGGCCACCTTCAACATCGGGGCAGCCATGGTCGTTCTCCCGCTCGCAGGTATGACGCTCCCTTTCGTTAGTTACGGTGGATCGAGTCTGCTGGTATGCTTCGCCGCCGTGGGTATCCTCTACAGGATATCGGAGGACAGTGAACGAGCCAGCGAGATCAAACCACGCAAGAATGCCGCGGATCCTGATAGCAGGAGGCGGCACGGGGGGGCACGCTATCCCCGCGCTGTGCGTGGCGGCTGATTTGAAAGAGAGGGGAGCGATAGTCGAGTTCGTGGGATCTAGCTCCGGCATAGAAATGTCCCTGGTCCCACAGCAAGGCTACACCCTGCACGCCCTGCCCCTGACGGGCCTCGCCGGAAGCCCGCTGGACCAGGCCCGCGCAGGCCTCCTCTCCCTGAGAGCCGTCATCCGCTGTACACGCATAATACAACGGCTGAGGCCGCTATCCGTTCTCGGCGTCGGAGGCTACGCGAGCGCGCCTGCGGTGATTGCGGCCAGGACGCTCGGCGTGCCCACGTTCCTGCATGAGCAAAACTCTGTCCCCGGGCGGGTCAACCGCCTGGCAAGCCGCTTCACGACACAGACACTAACCACGTTTCCTGATGCCGCGCGGCGGCTTGGGAATGCCGTGTGGGTCGGTATGCCGACAAGGACGAAGGTCTTCGAGGCTTCGCAGGATGAGGCACTGCGGTATCTCGGCCTGCAGCCGCCGGTCGTTCTCATCTTCGGCGGGAGCGGGGGGGCACTCAGACTCAACCTCGCAGCGGCGGAGGCGTTCGGGCACGCGACGCCGTATACGGTCGTCCAGATCTCGGGCCGCAGGGATTTCTCACGGCTCTCCACGGACAACCCGAGGCACACGATCCTCGAGTTCACAGGCGAAATCTGGCGGTATCTGGCCGCCGCGGATGTGATAGTTAGCAGGGCCGGCGCGGGCTCTCTGTTCGACATTGCGGCCGCCGGAAGGGCGGCGATCCTCGTCCCCTTCCCCTACGCGACGGGCGACCACCAGCTCGAGAACGCCAGGTACTTTACCGAAAGAGGGGCCGCGGAGCTGATGCTCGACTCCGAGGTTGGCGCACGTGCACTTCGCGACCGCGTCGAAGACTTGTTGGACGATGATGCGCGGCGGGAGGAGCTTGCCAGGCGCATGCGCACGCTCGCCACGCCTGGCGCGGCAGGAGAAGTAGCCCGGCGATTGCTGGGTGCCGGAGAGAAGGAGTGAGGCCCATGAACATACACATGATCGGCATCGGCGGGGCGGGAATGAGCGGTATCGCCGAGGTCCTGTCTAGAAGAGGCCATAGCGTCACGGGCTCGGATCTCAAGGAGTCTCCTTACACCCGCAGGCTGCGCGAGGCTGGCATCACCGTTTACATAGGGCACGCCCCGGATCAAGTGGGGGACGCAGACCGTGTGGTGATCTCGACGGCCATACCCAAGACGAACCCGGAGCTTCTGCAAGCCAGGCGGTTGTCCATCCCCGTTATCCCGCGCGCCGCAGCCTTGGCCTGGATCCTCGAAGGCAGCCGCAGCGTCGCCGTGGCAGGAACCCACGGCAAGACGACAACGACGAGCATGACGGCGCACGTCCTCGAGGCTCTGGGCGAGAACCCGACGGCCCTGGTCGGCGGCGAACTGAACGACATTGGCAGCAACGTCGCATTCGGAAGGTCCGACCTCGTCGTGGCCGAGGCAGATGAGAGCGACCGTTCCTTCCTCTACCTCAGGCCACAGGCCGCCGTGGTCACGAACATCGAGTTCGACCACCCTGACTTCTACTCGTCTCTCGACGACGTCGTGGAGACCTTCGAGCAATTCGTCGGCTCTCTGCCCAAGGACGGCCACCTAATCGTCTGCTCGGATGACCCTTCCTGCCCCAAGGTGGCCGCCGAGGCTCCATGCCCCGTAACTACTTACGGCATCGGCTCCGGAGACCTCAGTGCAGACATAGTGAGCCCAAGCAGTTACGTGCTGTTCGAGGACGGTGAGAGACAAGGCGAGGTCGAACTGGGCGTCTACGGGCGCCACAACGTGCTCAACTCCCTGGCGGCGGCTGGTGTTGCCCGCTGGCTCGGCCACCAGGCTCACGAGGCGGCCAGCACCCTCCAGAACTTCGGGGGCGTGCGCCGCCGCTTCCAGCTGAAAGGAGAGCAGGCAGAGGTACGCGTCGTCGACGACTACGCCCACCATCCGACCGAGCTCTCGGCCACACTCGCCGCCGCTCGTTCCACCATGCCAGGGTATGGAAGGGTGATCGCCGTATTCCAGCCGCACCGTTACTCACGTACCCTCGCCCTCTACAGGGAGTTCGGCGCCTCGTTCTCCTCGGCCGACGCCGTGCTCGTCACCGAGGTCTACGGCGCCGGTGAGATGCCCCAACCAGGCGTCAACGGCAAGCTGATAGTCGACGCTATTTGCGAGACGCGAGGCCACCCCGAGGTCTACTACATACCCCAGCAAGACGCCATACCAGCGGTGCTGCAAAACGTCTCCAGAAGGGGAGACCTCGTGCTCACCCTCGGCGCAGGTGACATCTCCAAGGCCGGTGAAGACCTGCTCGGCATACTGGAGGAGCAAGGATCCAAACCCTGACAAGAACTCTGCGCGCCATCCTGATCTCGACGGCCACAGCCGCCGCTACCACCCTCATCCTCGTCCTGATGACCTACCTTGCTTTTCCCGTTACCGGCGTCAGGGTGGAAGACGCTCGTATGTACCCCGAATCCGAAGTCATCGACGCTATCCCTGACCACGCCAGCCTGCTCACCCTTAACGAAGAGATGTTGAAACGCGACCTGGAGTCTCATCCTTGGGTTAAGGGTACAGAGGTGAACGAGGATTGGAATTCCGGTATAGTTACGGTTCAGGTTGAGGAGCGAAGACCTGTGCTTGATGCCGAGGTTGACGGGCGGAGGTTCGTTCTTTCGGCTGACGGCGAGGAGCTTCCGGGGCCAGGGGGAGCGGGTCTCGAGAGGGTGGAGTTGGATCGCGACCAGGTAGGGGAGATCTTGGTGTTCGCGAGGACGTTGCGCAGGAGCGGGTTGACACTGGAGTCTGTCGATGGGGCTGGTGCCGGGGGCATCGAGGCCACGGTGGAAGGCCGCGAGGTCATCTTCTCTGGGAATGTTGGTGAAAGGCGGGTCATGGCCTTGAAGCACATCATGCCAGAGCATCCCGACGCCAGGGTCTTCGATCTGCGTACGCCGGAGAGAGTGGTCGTCGGTGCCCCGCACGAAACGCGCAGCGAGCCAAAGGGCTAGGCAGCCGTGGCGCAGACGCTAGTCCACGGAATAGACGTCGGCACCACCAAGGTAGTGGCGATCGCCGGCCGGGTGGACCCGCGAAGGGGCTGGGTCGAGGTCCTATCCATGGGGGAGGCGCCGAGCTACGGCCTCAAGCGGGGGGTCGTGGTAGACCGCAAAGCCGCCGCCGATTCGGTCGCTGAAGCCATGGAAGCCTGTGGCGTTCGCGGCGGTAAGGTGACCGTCGGCATCGCGGGCAGCCACATCTCTTCTTACAACAAAGAGGTTACGCTCCTGAACCGCAGCAGGAACCTGACGGTTACAGACAGGTTCGTCCGCAGGCTCGAACAGGAGGCCAGGCAGCTCGACCTGCACGAAGACGAGCGGGTGATACACGTCGTGCCCAGGGGCTACGTCCTCGACGGGTCTGAGGGCGTCAAGAATCCCGCAGGCCTCGCCGCCCGCAAGGTGACCATGCGCGCGCACGTTGTGAGTGGGGCGGTCTCCAGCATCCAGAACCTCCTGCGCGCCGTCGAGGACTGCGGCGTCAAGGTTTCGAGGATCGTGCTCGAGCCACTGGCTTCGGCCGAAGCCTGCCTGCTCGACGCTGACCGCGAATCGGGTGTCGTACTTCTCGATGTGGGCGGCGGCACGACTGATATCGCGACCTTCTATAGGGGGGCTCTCACTCATACTGATGTCATTCCCATCGGCGGTGAGAGCTTCACATCCGACGTCGCCTACGGCCTCAAGATTCCGCAACACAAGGCCGAGGAACTCAAGCTTCGCTACGGTACAGTCCTCTCCAGCACCGTCGATCCCGTAGCCGCCGTCAAGCTCGACGACCGCCACTACAACGCCAGCTTTGTAAGCCAGATCCTCGAGTACCGCGCCCGCGAAGTGCTCGACTACGTGCGCGACTCGCTTGATCAGACCATGTCGAGGGAGCTGGCCCCAGGCGGCGTCGCCCTTACCGGAGGCAGCTCCTTGCTCGACGGAATGACAGGGCTCGCAGAGGAAGTCCTCGGTATGCGCGCAAAGACCGTAAGCCCTCGCCGAGTCAGAGGTGAGGTTGAACCTGTACAGCAACCTCAGTATGCAACGGCAGTGGGTCTGTTATACTTCTCGGCCAGATACGATAACCCTCTATCAAAGGGTAAAGGTGCAGGGGCGTATAGTTTTGGTAGCATAGTGGAGGCGGTTAAGGGCTGGTTCCGGGGAATGTAGACCCGGGGGCCTCGAAGAATG
>DASTKM010000017.1:0-3017 GCA_035715885.1 Rubrobacter sp. | reverse complement strand
GCCCGTGCGGCGGCGCGTAGCGACTCGCCGTCTATTGGCTTTATGGAGTAGGCGTCTATGATGCGCACGGCCACGCCGCTATCTTGCAGCTCGTCTGCGGCTTTGATGGCTTCGTGGACCGTGATGCCTGTCGCGACTATGCTCACCACGTCCTCCTCTGAGGAGCGCACTATCTTGCTTCCGCCGATAGGGAAGTCTTCCGAGGGATCGTAGATCACGGGCGTCTTCGGGCGCAGCGTCCTCAGGAAGGCGATGCCCTCCGTGTCGGCCATCTCGGCGACGAGCCTGGCGGTCTGGTTGGCGTCGCAGGGCTGGAGCACGGTCGAGCCGTGCACAGCCCTCATCATCGCCAGGTCCTCGAGGGCCATCTGTGATGGTCCGTCTTCACCGATGGAGACGCCAGCATGCGAGCCGGAGAGACGGATATTGGCGCCCGAGATCGCGGCCATCCTGATAAAGTCGTACGCGCGGGTGAAGAAAGCGGCGAAGCTGGAGGCGAAAGGGACCCTGTGGCGTACGCTCATCCCCACGGCCGCCGCGACCATCTGCTGCTCGGCAATGAACATCTCGAAGTAGCGCTCGGGATGAGCCTCGGCGAACTCCTCGGACTTGGTTGAGTTGCTGACCTCGCCATCGAGGGCGACGACGTCCTCCCTGGCGCCACCCAGCGCCTTGAGGGCCGCGCCGTAGGCCCCTCGGGTCGCCTCCTCGTCGCCGACCTCCCAGGTCGGCAGCTCGAGCCGGCCGGTAAGGCCTGCGGTGAAGGTCTCGCCCGAGCCAGGGTCGGGCTTGCGTACCTCGACCAGCAGGTCGTCGGTGCTTCCGAGTTCCTCGAGCGCCGCCTGCTCCTGGTCTTCCGAAACCGGCTTGCCGTGCATGCCGTCCACGTCTTCCAGGAACGAGACCCCGCGTCCCTTCTTGGTCTTCGCGACGATCAGGGTCGGCGCCTCGGTCTGTTCCAGCGCCTGCGCGTAGGCCTGGTCGATCTGTTCAGGGTCGTGGCCGTCGATCTGGATCGTATTCCAGCCGAAGGCCTCGGCGCGGGCGACGTAGTGGTCGCCGTTCCAGCCATCCATCGTCTCGCGGGTCTGGCCGAGGCGGTTCATGTCCAGGATGGCGATGAGGTTGTCGAGCTTGTAGTAAGAGGCGTGCTGGAAAGCCTCCCACATCGAGCCCTCCGCCATCTCCGAGTCGCCGCAAAGCACCCAGACCCGGTAGGGGAGTTTATCCAGGTACTTGCCGGCCAGCGCCACCCCGACGCCTATAGGGAGTCCCTGGCCCAGGGAGCCCGTCGCCACGTCAACCCATGGGATCTGGGGTGTCGGGTGCCCTTGCAGGCGGCTGCGGAACCTGCGGAAAGTCATGAGCTCTTCGTCTGAGATCGCGCCCGCCGCCTTGTATGCCGAGTAGAGCAGCGGGGAGGCGTGGCCCTTGGAGAAGATCAGGTGGTCGTTGTTGGGGTTCTCCGGGTCATCGAAGTCGTAGCTGAGGTACTTGCTCAGCAGCACGGCGATGAGGTCGGCGGCCGACATGGACGAGGTGGGATGCCCCGAGCCGGCGCCAGAGCTCGAACGGATGCTGTCGATCCTCAACTGCTGGGCGAGCGCTCGCCACTGCTCGGCACCCGCGGTCTCCTGGTTGATCTGTTGTGCCACCACTAACCTCCTCGGCAGAATCGCAAAAAGCACAGATAGTACTTCTCCTACCCCGCGCTGGCGATTCGGAAACTGCCCTGCTGCGTGAGGTATCGACCCTACAGACGAGGGCTTACAGGCTTTGCTAGAATCCTGAGGGCGAGAGGAAAAAGACCCTGAGCGTGCGTTCTACGCGTCAGGTACGACCGGGTGAAAGGGTGAACTATGGATCTGGCGGTTCGCAAGATGACGCTGGGACGCTTCGGGGTGGAGGACGTCGGAGCCGTACACGAAAACCTGCCTCCTGCGCGCCTCGTCGAGGCCTCTGTCAGGAGGCGGGAGGGCATGATCTCTGGTTCTGGAGCCCTGGTCGTCAGGACGGGCAAACGGACCGGACGCTCCCCGAAGGACCGCTTTATCGTCGAGAACGGGGTTACGAGGGAGACCGTGGACTGGGGTACGGGCAACAAGGCTTTCCCTAGCAACGCCTTCGGGGCGCTTCTCGACAAGGTGGCTGCCTACGTCGAGAACCTGGAGGAGATCTACGTAGTCGACGCCTACGCCGGCGCAGACCCCCGCTACCGCCTGAACGTCCAAGTGGTGACCGAGCACGCCTGGCAGGCCCTGTTCGCCAGGCAGCTATTCAGACGCCCCTCGAAGGCGGAGATCGACTCATTCGAGCCTGACTGGACCGTAATCTCGGTACCTGGATTCCTTACTGATCCTGAGGAGGATGCGACAGAGTCAGAGACCTTTGTCGGGATAGACTTCGAGCGCAAGGTAGTACTCGTTTGCGGTACGGCCTACGCGGGGGAGATAAAGAAGAGCATCTTCACCGTGCTCAACTTCGTGTTGCCGACCGAACACGGCGTCTTCCCGATGCACTGCTCGGCCAACGTGGGAAAGGAAGGAGACGTTGCGCTCTTCTTCGGGCTCTCGGGGACGGGCAAGACGACCCTCTCGGCCGAGTCCGAGCGGGACCTGATAGGCGACGACGAGCACGGCTGGTCCGACTCTGGGGTCTTCAACTTCGAGGGCGGTTGCTACGCGAAGACGATAGATCTAAGTGCCGAGAAAGAACCCCAGATATGGGACGCCATCCGCTTCGGCGCCGTGCTCGAGAACGTGGTGATGGATAGGCGCACGCGAGAGGTCGACTACTCCGACCGCATGCTGACGGAGAACACCCGTGTCGCCTACCCGTTGGAGTACATAGCGGGCGCAGTCACCGAAGGCGGGGGCGTTCATCCTTCGGCCGTCCTCTTTCTGACCGCAGACGCCTTCGGGGTGTTGCCCCCCATCAGCGCCCTCACGCCTTCGCAGGCAGCCTACTACTTCCTCTCCGGCTACACCGCCAAACTCGCCGGTACCGAGGCCGAGATG
>DASTKM010000016.1:0-7812 GCA_035715885.1 Rubrobacter sp. | reverse complement strand
GCGAGGCCGAGCCGCGAGTAGAGATCCTCCTCCGTGGCCACGGGTTTGTAGTCGCCGGTCCCGGCCTTGGCCAGGCCGTACTCGGAGATGTTGATACCCATCTTGACGGCCCGCTCGCGCAGCGCGATGTTGTGGGCCTGGCCGCCGGTGAAGTGGTGCAAGAGCGATCCGTAGGCCTCGGGCTCGACTATTCTCAGGTCAACCTCGGTTCCGCCGCGCAAGATAAAGACCTTCTTCGGGCCGTGGGCCAGGACTTCCTCAGCGAACGGCGCCTCTGCGAAGTCGTCGGCGAGCGAGTCGGGGTCCTCGCTTGCGGCGACGATGTCGATATCGCCTACGGTCTCCTTCATGCGGCGCAGGGAGCCCCCGACCTCTGCCCGCTCGGTCGCCGGGTGCGAGCGGACGAACGAGAGGATTTGCTCCCCCAAAGAGGTCGCTTCGTCCAGGAGCATCCGTCGTTCCGTCGCGTTGTACGTCCTGGCGGCATGCACCATTTTCTCTGCGCTCTTCTTCCCGAAACCTTTGAGGGAGGAGATCCGCTCCGGATCGAGGGCCGCGAGCTCCTCGACGTTGGTGACGCCCAGCTCCTTCCACAGGCGTCCGACCGTGCGCGGCCCGACGCTAGGCAGGTGCGTTATCTCCACCAGGCCTTCGGGTATCTCGGCCCTCAGGTCGGCGAGTAGCTGGGGCGTCCTGTCTTCGGCCAGATCCCTTATCACGCCGGCCGTCGTCGCGCCGACGTGGGGGAGCGTCTTGAGGTCATCGACCTCGGTCGCCGGCCGCCCTAGGGCTGCCACCGACTCGGCGGCCCGCTGGTAGCCGAGCACGCGGTAGTACGCTTCGTCTTTGATCTCCATGAGCGTCGCGATCGTCTCTAGCGCCCGGACGATGTCGTTGTTTTGCAAGGTGCTCGCTCCTCCTCCGCACGCGCCGTCAGCCACAGAGATTATACGCGCCGCCAGGGTACCGAAACGGGTTAGAATCTCTCCATGCTCGAGGGAAGGAGAGAGATAGTCCGGTGGGTCGCGGACCGCCTGACGGTGGTCGCCGCAGCCTGGCTTGCGGCGGGGCTCACGTTTTCGGCCTTCGTTATCTGGGCCTTTACCGAGCTGGCCGACGTGGTTGTCGAGGGCGAGAGCCGCGCCTTAGACAGGGCCGTGCTGCTCTGGATCCACACGACCTTCCCCAGCTGGCTCGACGGGCCGATGCGTATCGTCACGGCGCTCGGCTACTACTGGTTCGTGGTGCTACTCTTGGTCGTGGTCGTACCTCTCTTCTACCAAAGAGGCTGGAGGCTCTCGGCCATACTCCTCCTGATCTCGACCGCTGGGAGTGCCGTGCTCACCACCGTCCTGAAAAGCGTATTTCAGCGGGCACGTCCCGAGCTCTTCGACTCCGGCTACCACGCCTCCTTTTATTCGTTTCCGAGCGGCCACGCCACCGTCGCCGTCGGGTTGTACGGGATGCTCACGCTCGTCCTGGCTTACCGGCTGCGGGGGACAGCGCGATGGGCCGTGGTGGTCTCAGGAATACTCGTTGTGTTCCTGATCGGCTTTTCCAGGCTTTACCTCGGGGTGCACTACCCGACAGACATAGTGGCTGGCTACCTCGCTGCCCTCCTCTGGCTGGTCTGCGTCGGCGCCGTGTACGCGCTGTGGCTCTCCGTCCGGAGCTTGGGGGCGGCCGAGTCGAGCCGCAGCGACGGGTAATATCAGACCCTGATGGATAGCATACTTAATCTATAGGGTTCTGGCGGCCTCGGGAAAAAGATGGCGGATAGGCATTGTACATCCGTGTCTCTAAGTGGTAGCTTCTCATCGTGCTCGAAGCGATCCTACATCCGCTCATAGAGTTCGTCACCGAGACCATCGGAAGCTACGGCGTCCCTGCGGTCTTCGTGCTCATGCTGCTGGAGAGCATGGGTATCCTCATCCCCTCGGAGGCGATCTCACCCTTCGCGGGTTATCTGGTCTCGGAGGGAGAGATGAGTTTCCTGGCGGCGGTGACCGCCGGAGTCCTGGGGAACGTGGTCGGCTCCTGGATCGCTTACTTCCTCGGGCTCTGGGGCGGGCGCGAGCTCTGGTTCCACTACGGCAGATACGTGGGCGTCAGGGCGCATCACCTGCATATAGCCGAGAAGTGGTTCGATAAGTACGGTGAGTTCACCGTCTTCGTCTCCCGCTGCCTGCCGGTGGTCCGCACGTTTATCTCATTCCCCGCCGGCACCGCCAGAATGAATTTCGCCAGGTTCACCCTCTACACCTTCCTGGGGTGCATACCATGGGTCTTCGCGCTGACGTACTTCGGGTACGTGCTCGGCGAGAACTGGACGACGATAGGCGACTATCTGCACTACCTCGACTACGCCGTCGCGATGGCGCTGGTGGCCGGAGCCCTCTACCTGTTCTGGCGCTGGAGGCGCTCCGCGTCTTAGAGCGTTTCAGCACGCTCAGACTTCGCCTTCGCTTCTCAGATAGGGCTTCCGCACACGAAAGCTGACTGGCTGATGTGCTGACAAGCGCCTGACAGAGCGCGTGCTGACATGCTGATTTAGAATAGCGCGGTGGATTATCTAGAGTTCCTGTTCCTTGGGGTCATCGGGATTGTTGGGGGGATGCTCTCTGGGCTCGTCGGGGTCGGTGGCGGGATCGTCTTCGTCCCTGGTCTGTTGTGCGTCGGCGGATGGCGCATTCAAGATGCCGTCGCCGCGAGCTTGGTGATCATCATCTTCAGCTCCCTATCAGGCACGATTCGCAACGCCAGGAGTGCGGACCCCGTGAACTGGCGGGTCGCTGGCCTCCTCTCCCTGGCGGTCGCCCCTTCGTCTTTGATCGGGGTCCTTATAAGCCGCGTCTCCCCTGAGGTCGTCGTGAAGGTGGCGTTCGCCACGCTACTCATATCCCTCGCCTACCCGACCGCCCGTGGCAGGGGCGAATACGACAGTGATCGCAAGAACTTACCCCTACCCCTGGTCATCCTGGCTGGTATCTTTGTAGGGGCGCTCTCTGGGCTCGTCGGGGTCGGCGGCGGGGCTGTTATGGTCCCGCTGATGGTGCTTGGCTTGGGGCTCACGACCAAGCAGGCCGTCTCTACTAGCCTCGCCGTCGTGATGCTCACGGGTATCGTAGGGGCTGCCGGCTACGTGGCGACCGGCTTCAGGGAAGTGCAGGACCTGCTCAGCCTGCCGCCCCTCATTATCGGTTCCGTGATAGGTGCCCCCCTCGGGGTACGCATCAGGGACTGGCTTCCAGAGCGTTTGGTGCGAATCGGCTTCGGCGTGTTCATGGTGGTCGTGGCCCTCCACCTCCTCGGCGAGGCGCTCGGCGTATTTTAGGAACGGAGACTTTTTGAGTCAGATCCGTCCCGGTGCGTTATCCTACTACTTCATGTCCGAGAAGCCGTACTACCACGACCAGCAGTTCCAGACCTCCAGTGAGGAGCGTCGGCCGGCCACCAAGAAGGGTGGAGGGGCGCTCGAGTACCTGGTCATACTGCTCGTATCTTTCGCGCTGGTCTTCGGCTTCGTCAGGCCATTCGTCATGGAGGCCTTCTGGATTCCCTCAGGCAGCATGATCCCGACGCTCGAGATCGGCGACCGGGTGCTCGTGAACAAGTTCATCTACCGCTTCACAGACCCCAGGCGCGGAGACATCATAGTCTTCGAGAGCGTCGATAACTCCAACGAGGACCTGATAAAGCGGGTCGTCGGACTGCCGGGAGACAAGATCGCCGTCAGGGGTGGCAAGCTCTTCGTGAACGGTGAGCCCCAGAAGGAGCCATACACGAACAAGAAGCCACCCGACAGGAGCTTCTACGCCAGGACCACGGTCCCGAAGGATCATGTCTTCGTGATGGGTGATAACCGCGGCAACTCCGCGGACTCAAGAGTCTTCGGACCACTGCCCGAGAAGAACATAGAGGGCGAGGCTTTCCTGCGCTTCTGGCCACCCGAGCGTATCGGATTGTTGTAGACCTTTCACCTTTCAGGTGCGTATGCAGTGTTGAACTGTGAAGTTAGATTAGGAAAGGGCTACGTGATGGACAGTTCCAGATTCTAAATGCCAAACTCTAGGAATGCGGTAGCTCTTCGATCTCGATCCGCTCTATCCTGTCGCCCGGCTCGCGGTCGCGCTGTGGGTCCCGCTCCCTTATGGCGCCAACGACTTCCATACCATCGACGACCTCCCCGAAGACCGCGTGCTTGTCGTCTAGCCACGGCGTCGCCACGTGCGTGATAAAGAACTGCGAACCGCCGGTATTCGGGCCTGCGTTCGCCATCGAGAGTATGCCAGGCCTGTCGTGACGCAGCCCGGGATGGAACTCGTCAGGGATCCTGTACCCAGGCCCGCCTGTCCCCGTACCCGTCGGGTCCCCGCCCTGGACCATGAAGTCCACTATGACGCGGTGGAAGGTCGTCCCATCGAAGTACCCGTCGCGCGCCAGGAAGACGAAGTTGTTGACGGTCTCAGGTGCCTCCTCGGCGAAGAGCCTCACCTTCACAGGGCCCTTCTCGGTAACGAGGTTGGCGTAGTACTCGTAGCCAGGCTCTAGCGCCATCTCAGGCGGTCGGTCGTAGGTCTTGTTTGCCATCCAGATCCCCTCCGTTGGTATTTGTCGTAGCGTCGAACGCACATGCTACCGTATCCGGTGCCCGTTTTGGCGACGCCTACCCAGGACGCCACTCGTAGAGCCCGATCCTGCAGTATTCCTCGAAGCCCAGCCCGCGGTAGACGGAGTAACCCATCTCCGAGGAACCAAGCACACCGACGCTGTAGCCCAGATCCCTTGCTTCGCTCAACGCTGCCAGCGTAATTCGCGCCCCGATACCCCGCCGCCTGGCACGCTCGACGGTGCAGACGAAGTAGATCCCCGCGACCCCGGCCCCGAAGAACGACGTTGCTGTGGCCACGGGCTCTTCATCCACCCGACCGAGATAGTGCCGCCACGGCCCTTCGAACCCTAACCTGCGGTACATCTCCCCGACCCATTCGGCTTCGACAGGCCCCTCCCCGAAGCCCGAGCCCAGCGCCTCGACCCACGCCGCGAGCCCTGCTTCGTCGCGCACCCGCTCGATAACGAAGTCATCCGGCACCGGTACCTCATGGGGCAATGCGGAGAGGTCCACAGCCATCCCGATATCGTCGCCACCGTATTCGAAACCGTGCGTGATGAGGCGCCAGCCGAGGTCGGGGGGGCGCATCGAAGGTCCTACATGCCAGGAGCCGGGGACCTCGTGTTCCCGCATACGTTGCAGGGAGGCTTCGATCTCCCGGTCCGCCTCGTTCTGGGTCAGGTCGGCATGTACGACGCAGTTGTGGTAGTCGATGGGGGAGTTCCCGATGGCCCAACGCACTCGCCCATCGTCGCGTTCCTCGGCCCCGGCCGCGCGACCGAGCGTCATCAGGAACTCTGCGCCGTTCTCCTCGATGACCAGGGTCTTATCCACGCCCTAGAGTGCGTAGTCGGCGTCTGAGGTCTCTTCGAGGTAGCGGGCGAGGAGCGTTATGGCGGCCTCGACGTCCGTGGCGCTCACCATCTCGTTCGGGGTGTGGACGTAGCGGCAGGGGATAGAGAGCGTGACGGCCGGGATGCCACCGTGCAGGCGCTGTACGCCGCCCGCATCGGTGCCGCCGGCGGGGAGAATCTCCATCTGGTAGGGGATGTTCTCGCGCTCGGCGATGGCCCGGAGATGCTCCACCAACTTCGGGTGGGAGATGGAGTAGCCGTCCATGATCTTGATGGCAACGCCTTTGCCTAGCTCAGTTATGGTGTTCTCCTTACCGGCGCCTGGCACGTCCATCGCGAGCGTCACGTCGAGCGCGACGACTACCGTAGGCTCGAGAGCCGAGCCGCTGGCCTCGGCCCCACGTAGGCCGACCTCCTCCTGCGAGGTAGCGGCGGCGAAGATGGTCGCCTGGTGATCTCCCATAGCCCTCAGCGCTTCGTACATCACGAAGACGCCGACGCGGTCGTCCATGGCCTTGCCGACGTAGGTCTCCCCGACTTTCTCCAGAGTGCGGTCCATGACCACGAAGTCCCCGATTCGCACCTTCTCCTTGACCGTCTCGGCGTCCATGCCGAGGTCGACGTAGAACTCACCGGCCTTCGGCTGTTTCTGCTCCTCGCCGCGTGCCACGTGCGGCGGCTTGCGCTCCGGCTGGAGCGCGCCGCGGAGCGTCTCGCCATCGGCAGTCGTTACGAGGACCCTCTGGGAGACCATGTTGGCGGGATCATGGCCGCCCAGGGTCTGCAGGCGCACGAAGCCCTTGTCGTCTATGTGTTTTACGAGGTAGCCGATCTCGTCTGTGTGCGCGGCGACCATCACACGCCCGTCGCCGCTACCTTTCTTCGTCCCGATAACGCTCCCAAGAGCGTCAGTGCGGACCTCATCCGTCAGAGAGCCAAGCTCCTCGCGTGCTATCTCGCGCTGCCGCTCCTCCCGCCCGGAGACACCGGGCGTCTCGATCAACCGCTTGAGTAGTGCCTCGTTCAGCGCCATACTCTTCCTTTCCCGAGGGTACTTATTGAGCCTAACAACAGCGCGAAGGCGCGTCAAAGCATTTCTTACTCTGCGCCCGCACGTGGCCAGTGCGGTGTGATCTCGTAGGTGCGGTCTCTACAATGTTGGGATGGGTAAGCTTTATTTCGTCGCCCATGCGACGCCTCCAACTATCGTTCGCCTTCGAGTCCGTAATCCTCGACCGGCCAGACGCGTACCGTCTCGTCGGACCCGTGCGAGGCGATATGCCGCCCATCCGGGAAGAAGGCGACGGCGAGCACCGACGATGTGTCATCGGTCTCGTTGTGAGCGTGCTTCGAATACTCTGTGAGGAGCTTGCCGTCATTCACTTGCCACAGCCGGATCCTGCCATCGGCGCCTCCCGTCACCAAGAGCTCGCCGCCGGGAGAGAAGGCGAGCACCGAGCTGGCATACACTGGACCGGCTGGTTCGCCACTCCTAAGCTTCCGGACGACGCTACCATCGGTCGTGCTTCTCAGCTTCACCGGGGTTCCGCTCTCGGCGAACAGCCGCCCGTCCGGGCTGAAGGAGATGCCCGACTCGAAGTCACCTTCGAGCGTGCGAAGGTAGCGGCCACTGGTCACGTCCCAGAGCGCGATGCCGCCCCGTTCGCCTTTCATGGCGAGGAAACGTCCGTCGGGGGACCAGACTATCGGCACCGGATCCTCTGCCAGTGGCGGATAGCCCTCGATGCTCGTAAGGAGCCGCCCGTCGCGTACCTTCACGAGCTGTATGGCATCCGGGGTAAGTGCCGCGATCAACTCGCCGTCCGGGCTCCACACGGGCCAGCCGGTGTCCTTCGCGGTGTCGATCATCCGTATAAGCGAACCATCTTCCGTACGCCGTATCCGGATGTCCTCCACAGTGTGCTCCGGATACTCGCCGTGCTGCACTCCCCCGGCGAGCAGCCGTCCGTCCGGGCTCATGAAGTCTGGTGTCTGATCTCCATCACGAACCGTCCCTATCCGCCGCCTATTATCCAGGTTCCATACCTCAATGCCCTTCGCCGTGTAGATGGAGAACCGGTCACCTCGCAGGCTCAATTCGTATGCGCCGGGACCGACGTGTATGCTTGCGTGCCGGTTCTCATAAATCCGGACGCTCGTGAAGGCTATCCCGGCGGTCACCAATATGCCCGCGCCTGTGTATGACGTAATCCTGAATATCTTGCTGCCCCGCCAGAGACGGAGCATCAGGCGTAACGCCCGCCCGAGCGTCGACCGCAGCATCCACCAGAGCGCCTTCTCCACCGCCGACTCGAAGGCCCATGCCTTCTCGTCGCGGTCGCCGCG
>DASTKM010000015.1:0-6918 GCA_035715885.1 Rubrobacter sp. | reverse complement strand
GCGTAAGACTCCGCTGCGGATAGCTCCCAACGGTTGCGCGGCCACCCCGCTACTTCACCAGGGTCCAAAGATCATCTTCCCAGCCATGCTCACGCCGGGGTTTTCGCATACCACAAGCGAGCAGGAGCTTCTCCAGTCGTAAACCGGTAGAAGGATTCCATCCCTGGTGGGTTTGGGAGTCGTGTTCCTCTTTCTCCCGACTCCCATACATTCCTACCCGGATCCCACATCAACCGAGCAGCGTCTCTACGGGCTCTCCGCGCAGCGAGGCGTCTAGGACCTCCACGGGGTGGGCCATCGGAAGGCCGTTCCGGCCCATCTTCTTCAGAGAGGCTTGTATCTGAAGCATGCAACCGGGGTTGGAGGTGACGATCATCTGCGCCCCGGTCTTCAGGATATTGTTCGCCTTGCGCTCACCGAGCTCGGCGGCGGGCTCGGGCTCGACCATGTTGTAGATGCCCGCGGACCCGCAGCAGATCTCGGCCTCACGGATCTCCTTTACGTCCATCCCCGGTATCTGCTTGAGTGTCTGGCGCGGCTGCTTGCGGATTCCCTGCGCGTGCGCCAGGTGGCAGGCGTCGTGGTAGGCCGCCGTAACAGGCAGCGGATTACGCTCAGCCACGGGGCCGAGTTCCTGAAGGAACTCCGAGACATCGCGGACCTTCGCGCTGAAAGTCTTCGCCCTCTCCGCGTACTCCGGGTCGTCGCGCAGCATGTAACCGTACTCCTTCATCGTCGAGCCACAACCTGCGGCGTTGACGATGACGTTGTCCAGGTTCAGGTCCTCGAAGGTGTCTATGGTCTGGCGGGCGAAGTCTAGGGACTCCTCCTCGCGGCCCGCGTGGGTGGAGAGGGCGCCGCAACAACCCTGCTTGGGGGCCACAACCTCGCAGCCCTCGGCGGCCAGAACGCGGACCGTGGCGGCGTTGACTGGCGAGAAGAAGACCCGCTGGACGCAGCCCGTCAGGACACCGACCCTGCGACGCTTCTCGCCTACAGGGCCTGTGAGGTCAGGGATCTTCTCTTCTCTTGGTAGATCCGGCAGTAGCGCTTCCATAGCCCGCATCCTGGCCGGTATGCGTTGCATGATGCCGGCCCTGCGCAGCTTGTCTCCGATCCCGAAGCGCTGGTAGAGGCGCATCGGGGCTGCGATGGCCCGAAGGCGGTTGGGATAAGGGAAGAACTGGAAGATCATCTCCCTGAAGGCCCGGTCGTCAGCCCGGCGCTCGTAGCGGCGCTCGACCTGCTGTCGCGTGGACTCGATGAGCTTGTCGTACTGCACGCCGGATGGGCAGGCCGTAACGCAGGCCATGCACCCGAGGCAGAGGTCCCAGTGGCGGACCATCTCGTCGTTCATCGGCTCCTCGTCGAGGCCCTTGTTCATCAGGTAGATGCGCCCGCGCGGGGAGTCCATCTCTTCCCCGAAAAGCACGTAGGTGGGGCACGTCGGCAGGCAGAAGCCACAGTGGACACACTCGTCAATGAGGGCCTTGTCCGGCGGATGGTGGTCGTCGAAGGCCGGGAACGCATAGCTGCCGCTCTCGGGCCTGTCCTCGCCCATGGTGTGCTGCAGAGAGTCCGTGGTGGCCGCGAAGGTACTCTGCCCCACGTCCTCCGGACTCCCGGCGCCGATGGCACCAACCATAGCGTCCTCGCGCGCCGTCCCCTCGTCGCTCCGGCGCTGCGTTGCGTCCATCGCGTCGTAGCGGTCGTCGCCTGCTTCACGGGCTCCGCCCTGACCGTTTCGCTCCGTCACTAGTTACCTCCCAGGAACCTGCCGGGGTTCATGCCGCCCCGGGGATCGAACTTCTCCTTCACCCTCCGGATGAGACCGAGATAGTCTCCCCCGTTGTCCCACGTACTCACTCTCTGCTTCAGGGTTAGAGGAGCACGTTGCAGGGTCACGCTTCCGCCGCGGCGAACCCAGATCCCGCGCATCTCCTCCACGAACCCGGCCGCATCAGCTTCGTTCTCCCCGGAGAACCCGACGAGGGTTACTCCGGTCCCTGCGTGACCCGTGATGCGCGGATGTCCGAGACCCTTGCGCTCCGCCGCGCCAAGGACCGATTCGAGCACCGCTGCCAGATCCGCCGGCGGAGCCCCTATTTTCAGGACGACCTCATCGGCGACCTGGGGCGTCGTCAGGGGACCGAGTTGATTCGCCTCCTCGTCCGAGATCGTCCGCACCTCCCCGAACTGCTTGAGGAGGAAGGAGGCGGTCTCCGTCTTGGCGTCTATGCCGCCGGGAATGCTCTCCAACAAGACCGTCAGCAGCTTCTCGTCCCCGCCGTAGTGCAGCTCGATCGCTGTGGCCTCGACCTGAGAATGAACTATAGTCTGCGCCGCAGCCTGTGCCTGCTGGGGTCCTGCCACCTCTACGCCCACGGTGCGGGCTGCTATCGGGCGCGGGTGGAGGCGGAAGTTGGCGGTGGCGATGATACCCAGGGTGCCGAGGGAGCCGGTGAAGAGCTTGGAGAGGTCATAGCCGGCCACGTTCTTGACGACCTTGCCGCCGGCTTTGGCCACGGTGCCGTCGTGCAGGACGACGGTGATACCGATGATCAGGTCGCGGATGGTGCCGTACCTGTACCGTCTCGGCCCCGAAGAGTTGGCTGCGACTATACCGCCGATGGTGGCCCCCATTTCCGGTGGGTCTATGGCGAGCATCTGGTCCGAGCTGGAGATGTATTCCTGCAGGTCTTCCAGCTTTACTCCGGCCTCGACCCGGACGATCTGGTCACCTGGAGTGTGCTCCAGCACCTCGTTCATGCGCGCGGAGCTAACGATGAGGTCGAGCCGGCGCGGCGGGTCGCCGATGTGCGTCTTCGTGCCGCTGCCCCGTGGCGCGACGGCCAGGCCCTCGCTGGCGGCGAGCTTCATCACGTCGCTGATCTCCTCGACGGAGCCGGGCTCGACCACGAAGTCGGGCTCGACGCCTTCGACAGCGTCCTCTTCCGTTGCTGCGTGGACGTTGTCATGGCCCACTATGCGTCTCAGGTCTTCTGCGAGCCCTTTCTCCGTCTGCATTAGAACTGCTCCACGATGCCGGCCCTCTGCAGGGGATGCATGTGGAAGGGGCCTGGACGTTCGCCGCAGAGCCGGGGGGTAGGGAAGATCTTGCCCGGGTTGGATATCTGATGCGGATCGAACGCGCACCGCAGGAGCTGCATAACGTTCATGTCATCATCGGTGAACATCCTGGGCATGTACTTCTTCTTGTCCTCCCCGATGCCGTGCTCCCCGGTGAGCGATCCCCCGTGATCCAGGCAGGCGAAGACGATCTCGCCGGCCAGCTTCTCGGCCCTCTCGGCCTCGCCCTCGGCGTCGTTGTTGTAGAGAACGAGAGGATGCAAGTTCCCGTCCCCGGCGTGGAAGACGTTGGCGACCCGCAGGTCGTACCTACCAGCGAGCTCGGAGATCTTGCCCAGCACCGCGGGGAGCTCCGTACGCGGGATGACGCCGTCCTGGACGTAGTAGTCGTTGGAGATGCGGCCCATAGCACCGAAAGCGGCCTTGCGGGCTTTCCAGAAGAGGGCGCGTTCATCGTCGTCCACGGCCACCCGGATCTCGGTGGCCTCGTTCTCCTCGCAGATCTCCAGCACCCGCCCGAACTGTTCCTCTACCTCAGCTTCAGGTCCATCCAGCTCGATGACGAGCACCGCGCCGGCGTCGGGCAGGCCTGGATGCACGGCCGCCTCGACCGCCTCCATAGTCAGGCGATCCATCATCTCGATGGCGGCGGGGATTATCCCCTCGCCGATGATACCCGAGACCGCACCGCCTGCCCCCTCGGTATCTTCGAAGCCCGCAAGCAAGGTTCGCACCGCCTCAGGGACGCGGCAAAGCCGGAGCGTGATCCTGGTGGCGATACCCAGCGTCCCCTCCGAGCCGACGAAAGCGCCGAGCAGGTCGTAGCCAGGCGCATCTGGCGCCCGTCTGCCACCGATGTGCGTCACCGAGCCGTCAGGGAGCACGACCTCCGCGCCCATCACGTGGTTCGTTGTAAAGCCGTACTTCAGGCAGTGGACGCCGCCGGAGTTCTCGGCCAGGTTGCCGCCGATGGAGGAGACGATCTGGCTGGCCGGGTCTGGGGCGTAGTAGTAGCCCTCGTCGGCGACCTCCTGGCTCACCCACATGTTGACGACGCCAGGCTCGACCACGATGCGCTGGTTCGGGATGTCCACCTCCAGAATCTTGCGCATCCTGGAGAGCACGATCAAAACGCCTGACTCGACCGGCAAAGCCCCGCCCGAGAGGCCGGTTCCCGAGCCCCGCGCGACGAAAGGAATTCCCTCGTCGTAGCAGAGCTTGACTACCTTCTGGACGTGTTCGCCGGTCTCAGGGAGGACGACGAGGTCGGGGATGACGCGGTAGTTCATAAGGCCGTCGCACTCGTAGGTGCGCAGCTGCTCGTGCTCGTGGACCACGCCCTCCGCACCCACGATGCTTTCCATCTTCCTTATGAGCCGGCTACGCTCCATGTGTACCCTCCTTGGGTGGGAAGCCTCAGCATCACTCCCCTATCTCGTGTTGTGCGGCTTCCTCCAGCAGGGTGAGTAGCGCCGAGTGATCCCTGTCGCCCCGGCCCTTGGCCTTCAACGCTTCGAGCATCTGGTCCACGATGGCCGTGGCCGGCAGGGCAACCCCGTACTCCCTCCCCGCTGCAAGGGCTATACCCAGATCCTTGTGGTGCAATTCTATCCTGAAACCCGGCTCGAAGTCATGGGAGAAGAACTTCTCCTTCTTGGCCTCCATCACCGCACTGCCCGCCAGCCCCCCGGAGAGGGCCTCCACCAGCTTCTCTGGCTTAACCCCGCCCTTGGAGCCTAACACGAGCGCCTCGGAGACAGCCTCGATGGTGAGCGCGACCACGATCTGATTGCACGCCTTGACCACCTGACCGGCTCCGATGGGTCCCACATGCGTCGCCGCCTTGCCCATCACGTCGAACAGTGGGCGAGCGCGCTCGAAGTCCTCCTCCGAACCGCCCACCATGATGGAGAGTGCGCCCTCTATGGCCCCCACGTCGCCTCCGGAGACCGGAGCATCCAGCATCGAGGCGCCCTTTTCTCGGACCTTTTCCGAAAGCTCCTTGGTGACTACCGGCGAGATCGTGCTCATGTCTACCAGCAGCGCGCCGTCGCGGATGCCTTCGAGGACGCCGCCCTCCCCGGCCACTACGGCTTCCACGTCCGGCGAGTCGGGGAGCATGGTGATGACGATGTCGCACGCCTGTGCCACTTGCCCCGGGCTCGCCGCGGCTGTAGCGTTCCCCTCCTTTGCCAGTTCTTCCGCCTTCTCAGGGCTGCGATTGTGGACGACCAACTCGTAGCCTGCTTCCATCAGGTTCTTCGCCATCGGCCGGCCCATGATCCCAAGCCCTATGAAGCCTACCTTCTCAGCCATGTTGCTCCTCTCTAAAATCCCAGGTCAGATACGCCCACGTCCCGGCCTCGCACTTCCTTGGGCAGCCATTTCAGACTCTCCTCGGTTCTCTCCGTCGTCGGGTTGTATTCCAGTCCGACATAGCCGTCATAGCCGAGACCTTCGAGGGCGGCCAGGACGTAAGGGTAGTGGATCTCACCCGTCCCCGGCTCCCCACGCCCCGGAGAATCCGCGATCTGGACGTGCCCGATGTGGTCGAAGTGCTCGCGCAGGTTGGCGACCAGGTTCCCCTCCATGCGCTGCATGTGATAGAAGTCGTGCTGTATCCGCACGTTCTCCCGCCCGACACGCTCCACGAACTCCACGGCCTGCTCCGTGGTGTACAAGAGGTAAGGCCCGTTCTCGAAGGTGTTGACCGCCTCGACCATGACCGTGACACCCGCCGCTTCTGCCTTCTCTGCGGCGAAGCGTACGTTCTCGCGTGCCAGCGCGAGCTGCTCTTCGCGGTCCAGGCCGGGGATCTCATGCCCCACGAGCACGTTCATCCTCTCGCAGCCCAGCGCACGCGCCAGATCGAGGGCGATTGGCACGTTCTCCCTGAAAAGTTGCTGCCGCTCGGGATCGCTCACCAGCCCCCTGTCTCCGGCCGCCATGTCTCCGGCGTCGAAGTTGAAGAGCGCCACATCGAGTCCGGCGTCTTGGGCGGCGCGCTCTACCGTCCCCGGCTCCGCTTCGTGGCCGGGCCACCAGAACTCGACCGCAGAGAAGCCTGCTGCGGCCGCCAGCCCGAACCGCTCCAGTAACGGGACTTCCTTGAACAGGATAGAAACGTTCGCGCTGAATTTCATGCAGACCCTCCTTCCGCCACAAGCATAACCCAACCGGGCGCCGAACTCCCGGATGGTTACAATGCCCTTGTGCGCGAGGACCTCCAGGAGATTTTTTCGGCCGGTCTCGCCGCCGCCGACCCGCAGCGGGCCGTGCGGCGCGAGCTAGAGCTCGAAGGCGACGCCATCCTGGCCAGAGAGAAGCGTTTCGAGCCGCGGCGCGTGTACGTACTCGCGGCGGGCAAGGCGGCTGGAGAGATGGCGAAGGCCGCTGAGGAGCTTCTTGGGGAGAAGGTCTCCGGCGGGCTCGTCGTCACAAAGGACCGTCACGATCCAGGTCCCGAGGGCTTCGAAACCGTCTTCGCCTCCCATCCCGAGCCCGACGAGAGAAGCGTGGAGGCGGCCCGCAGAGTACAGGAGCTTGCGGAGTCCCTGGGAGAAGAAGACCTGCTTCTCGCTCTCATCTCGGGCGGGGCATCAGCGCTGCTCGCCGACCCGGCTCCTCCTATCGAGCTTGCTGACCTGAAGAAGCTTACGTCCGACCTCCTCAAGAGCGGGGCGGATATAGGGGAGATCAACACCGTAAGGAAGCACGTCTCCGTACTGAAGGGCGGCGGCCTCACGCGGCTCGCCCATCCGGCCCCGACCATAGCCCTCCTGCTCTCCGACGTGGTTGGCGACGAGCCCTCTTCTATCGCGAGCGGCC
>DASTKM010000014.1:0-12401 GCA_035715885.1 Rubrobacter sp. | reverse complement strand
GCCCGGCGTCTCGCGTTCGGGGGCCACGATCACACTCGGCCTCTTTCTGGGGCTCAGGCGCGAGGAGGCGGCCAGGTTCTCGTTCCTGATGAGCGTTCCTATCATCGCCGGCGCCGGAGGCCTGCAGCTTGCGGAGGTGATCACCTCCGGCATGAGCACGCACGAATTGCTGCTGTTCGTGACAGGCTTCGTTAGCTCGGCAGTCGTAGGGTATTTCACAATACGGTTCCTGCTCCACTACCTTACTGGGCACAGCCTGCGTGCTTTCGCTTACTACCGCTTTGCCGTCGCGGCCGTCGTCGCCCTCTTGCTTATCGTGTTCTAACTAAACGATGCGCAAGGGTATCGCCTTACTACAAGCCGTCCTGCGAAGCCTGGCGGCGTGCTGAAATGCTTGGACCTTTGACAGCGGGGGCCGCTATCTGTTACTTTGACTCACCATGCGCCAGGCGGCCTGTGCATTGCGGCGATTTACCCGGGAGGGGCGCTCCCTTTCCTGACGCGCGACCGCGCTCCTCCAAACCCGCATCCTGACAACATTTCGACAGGAGATCGCACACGTCATGACTCAGTCCAACTTACCAGATAGAGAAGACGCTCGACTCGCTGAATCCAAAGGGGCGCCGCAGGGCAAGATGGAGGCATTGCGCCAGGGGATAGACTCGGTTGACGAGGAGATCGTGCGCTTGCTCGACAGGCGTGCCTGGCTGGCGCGGAGGATTGGTGAGATCAAGCACAAAAACGGCCTTGCGGCCTACTCCCCTGCCAGAGAGCGGGCCGTTCTCGACCGTGTCGCAACGCTTGGCGATGGGGAGTTCCCCAGGCGTGGACTCCAGGCTGTTTTCCGCGAGATCATCTCATCCTCCATCTCGCTCGAGGCCCGCCTAAAGGTCGCTTACCTCGGGCCCGAGGCGACGTTCACCCACGAGGCCGCCCTGCGTTCGTTCGGCACCAGTATCGAGCTCGAGCCTCAGACGACGGTCGCCGAGGTCTTCGCCAGGGTCGAGCGTGGGGAGGTCGAACACGGCGTCGTGCCCGTCGAGAACTCCATGGAGGGCGCCGTGACCCACACCCTGGACGAGCTGATGAACAGCCCACTGAAGATTTGCGGGGAAGTTTACCTGCCCGTCTCCCAGAATTTGATCTCCGCAGAACAGTCGATGGAGAGGGTGAGTCTGGTGTGCTCGCATCCCATGGCCCTTGCCCAGGCCGCGAGCTGGCTCAGGCGTGAGCTCCCTGGAGCACGCCTGGATGAGGTCGATTCCACGGCGGAGGCCGCCCGGCGGGCGGCCGTCGAGCCGGGGGTGGCCGCCATCGGAAGCGTGCTGGCGGCCGGCGTCCACGGTCTAACAGTCCTGGCACGCAACATCCAGGACGCCCGCGCGAACACCACGCGCTTTATCGTGCTCGGGCGCACGTGGGCCGCGCGTACGGGCAAGGACAAGACCAGCGTCGTATTCTCCGTCAAGGATCGCCCAGGCGTTCTCAGGGACGCGCTCTCGGCTTTCGCGAAGGAGGGGATCAACCTTACCCGTATCGAGAGCCGCCCCAGCCGCAAGCGTGCCTGGACCTACGTGTTCTTCGCGGATTTCCTCGGTCATCCCCAGGAGGACAGGGTGAAGCGCGCCCTAGAAGCCCTCGAGGAGCACTGCCCTTACGTAGGCCTGATCGGGGCATACTCCGAAGTCTCTCCCGATGTAGCCTGAGGGCCTGAGACTGCGTGGATTTCAAGGCTGCCGCGCGGGAGGTCCTCGAGGAAGTCGGTCACCCTCTCCACTACACGGACATAACGGAGATCGCACTGCAGTCAGGGTACCTCCAGAGCGCGGGCCGCACGCCCCAGAATACGATGAGGGCGAGGCTCTCCGTGGACGTCAGGGACAATCCGGCTACTCTATTCGTGCAGGTCGCGCCCGGCGTCTACGGCCTGAAATGATCGTCCTGACGCAAAGGGAGATGCTATATTGCGAGGTACCATTCTTCGAGACCCGAGGAGAGACCATGGTCGAGTTAGCGGAAGAGCGAAGCGCGGCGGCCTGGAAGATCAAGAACCTCCAGGACTACGACGGGCGGCTCGAGAGGGCGGCGCGCAGGATCGACGAGATATCCAGGGAGCGCCCTGAACCCGCGCTGATGATCTACGCGAGCGCACTCAAGAAGAGCGGACGTAGTGAGGATGAGATCCGCAGCATGGTCCGCGAGTTCCGCGAGACATTCGAGGACGAGGAAGAGCCGCTGACCATCACCCGTGCGAGCGCCATTATGAGCGTCGAGGGCGACGGCTGGTTCTTCGGGGAGGAGAACCTCCGCGTCCTTACAGGCAGGCTGCTAGGGCAGTTCCAGCACAGGGTGGCCCAGTACAACTACGTGGACGAGCGCGAGGTCTTGAGACGCTGGGCCGATGGCTACGATACACGCCTCTTCGTGAGGCGGCGCATCCACGAGACCGAGCCTGTTGTCGGCGTGGTGGGGGGCTTGGATCTTACGCTCCTCCAGTACCTGCGCGTGGCGGCCGGCGGCAACACCCTCGTGCCTACCGAGAACGTCTCCAGGGCGCTCGGTGCCCTCGGCTACCAGGGGGACGCATACGAGACCCTCGCCCACGCGGAGGGTCTCGCCCTGTACCTCGAGCTTCCCGCTCCCATCGTCGGGGAGATGCTGGAAGACCTCGGCCGCGAAGGTTTCGAAGACTTTCCCGAACTGCCGTCCGAGACAGCAGGGACTGAGGAACAAGAGGAGGGCCTCCCATCGGAGGGCCTCCCATCGGAGGGAGACTCCGTAGAGGGTGGAGCGGCGGAGGAGAAGCCGAGTCCCGAGGACTAGAGACCCTGCCAGATGGCCCGCGGGTCACAGATGCTCCCGCCAAGAAAACCTCCCCACCCGAGGCTGCCCGCAAGCCCGGAGAAATGGTAGAATGCACAGAGGTATCTCCAACAATAACTCGTCTAACAACCGCTCAGCGCAGCATCTATCAGAACGGGTTCGAAGAAGGAGCAGGCGGTAGCATGGCAGACTCCAGAAAGCGCATAGCCTTGAAACCTCACATGGACCGTATCAGGGAGTGGGTGGAGACGGGCAAGACGGACGAATGGATAGCAGACGCCCTGGGCACCAGCGCATCCTCGGTACAGTCCTTCCGCTCGCGCAACGACATCTACCGGCGCGAGCGCGGGCTACGCGAGCCCGAGACCGTCTTCGAAGGAGTCCTCGACCACGGCGAACGCGACGGCTGGGGCCTGTGGCTCGACCCTTCCATCGCTGAGGACCCGATCTGGAAGGAGCACTGGGCAGGGGTGGAGGCCGTCGTCGTAAAGGTAGCCGAAGACTCCATAGTGCTCGAGGCCGACGGGGGAGAGATGAGGTCCGCAGACGACTCCGCGCCATCTGTTGCTACCGCTGACGGGACGTTCGATGAAGAGTCGTCCGGGTTGCCCCGCGAGCGGGGGCGCGTCAAGTGGTTCGACGCAGAGAAAGGTTACGGTTTCCTGGTGCGACCCACGGGCGATGATCTCTTCGTCCATCATTCTGAGGTACAGGGTGATCCTTCGGAACTCTCTCCCAGCGGAGAGGTAGAGTACGAAGTAGGTCATAACGACCGGGGCCCGAACGCGCGAAGCGTCAGGCCTCTGGGCTAGAGTAGGGAGGGTTTCAAACCTCCCCCTACTCTACTGTAGAGGAGCCTGGATCTTCGGTTAGATGCGCCGTAGATGCCACCTCGAGCAAACGCGGGCCCGATTCGTCCCATTGCATGCGTGTGATCGAAGCGTTCGCCGCCCGTTGCGTGCCGGGCAGTACCCCGGTCCCGAAGCGTTCCCTCAGAAACGCCCGCATTACCCCTCCGTGCGAGACGACGACGATGCGCGAACCGCCTGGGTGGAGAGCGCGGATGGACGAGAGTGCTTCTTCGAACCTCGCGATGACCTCCTCGTCCGTCTCGGCGCCCACGAGCGCCCAGCGTTCCTCCTCGGGGATCGCGAGGAACTTTTTTGCCAGCTCGGGGTTGAGCTGCTCCTGCTCGGCCCAGGTGTGGCCTTCGAGGATGCCTCCATTCCTCTCGCTCAGGCCGTCGACGGGGACGACCTCGCCTTCGAATCCCGCACGGTCGCGGATGATCTGTGCGGTCTCGAAGGCGCGAGAGAGCGGGCTCGAATAGAGGCCTTCGAACGGCTCCCCAGAGAGCCCGCGTCCTGCAAGGCACGCCTGCACTCTCCCTTCCTTTGAGAGTGGGAACTCCATCTGGCCCTGCCAGATGCCTCTAGCGTTCGCCGTGGACTGTCCGTGACGCACCAGGAGCAACTCTTGTAGTTCCGGCATCGGGTAAGGGTAGTGTATAGAGGCGCTTCCGGCAAATCTTCGCCGATGCTAGAATCTGCGGGTTCGTGGTTCGATGGGGAGGCTTGCCGGGATGATCTGGAGAGACGGAGAAGAGACGCCCGAAGTAGATGGCCTAGAAGCAGCTCCGGAAGAGAAAGCAGATCCCATACAGGTCGAGCGTGACGCCCCTCGTCCGGCCACCATTCTCAGGGTGGCCGGAGAGTTGGAAGAACGGGGGGGCAGGATCATCGAGCTCTTCAAAGAGATCGAGTCTCCCCTCGGACGGGTGGTCCTTCCCATATACCTGCGCCAGGACGAAAGGGATATCTTTGTCGAGGTCGCGACGGGGCCATGGGACGACCGAATGTCCGGCGAGGCACTTGATAAGGCCGCTATTCTGCGGAGTTCGGAGCATGCCAGGGCGGGACTGGAGATACTTAGCGGCTACCCTGTGCCCCCCGAGGTCGAGTTCTACTTCGGCACGTCGCCGGCTGCGCTTTTGCAGCTCGACCTCGCGCGGATCACACCTGAACGGCCCGAGGTGAGCGCAGGCCTCTTCCGGGAAGTCGGGAGCAAGCACTGGGGCGTCGACCTCGACTACGAGCCGGGGTACCTGCCGCTCATCGAGGAGCTACTCATGGCCGCCCTCGAAGGCGACGAAGCCCACAACAACCCGCCGCTCTCCGGCGGCCTCGTGGCCGGCCTTGGATGTTTTCTGGGCGAGATCATCCGCCGCAACATCAATCCACCCGGAATGTGGCGCCCGACCGAGGATTGGGGAGAAGGAGCTGTTGTCGAGATCGGGGACGTCGTCCTCGACCCCGTGGGTAAAGCCAGGGCCTTCCTCGAATACGGGCCCGAGGAGTCCCTGGCTTTCTACGCTGAGTACGTCCTCGAACAGTGGGACGGGGGTGAGTTCCCCACTGACGCTCAGGCGTAGCGGTTGCGAAGCTCGCGGATTATGTGCGAGGAGTCGACGAGGACCTCGTCGCCGATGGTGAGGATCGGGATCGCCCGCTGTCCCGAGAGCCTTATGACCTCCTCACGCATGTCCGCGTCGGCGTCAACGACCTCGTAGTCGAGCCCGAGCCGCTCCAGCTCGTTTCTCACCCGGCTGCAGAACGGGCAGTAGTCGCCCGTAAATAGCCTTATGCCTGTCTTCTCTAGGGTCGCATCCATAGCACGTCTCCTGATCATGAATTCGTTCTCTCGAACACATTGTACCCGGAGCTGTTGGATCTTACGCCGCTTCGAGTCCGTCTACCTGAGGGCCTCTTCGTACTCGCCGGGGTCGTAGATCAGGGGATAGCTCTCGTCCAGGGTGTCGCTGGCCGTGACCTCGCCGACGACCACGGTGTGGTCGCCCGCACGGGCCCTGTCTATGACCTTGCAGTCGAGGTAGGCCAGGCAGTCGAGGAGGAAGGGCGAGCCCCCCGGCGTAAGACCGTAGGGGATGCCCTGGAGCTTGTCGTGGTACTCGCCGCTGGTGTCCGCGAAGTGGGTCGCCACGTCTACCTGATCCTCGCGCAGGACGCTAAGGGCGAAGGTTTGGCTCTCCAGGGCGATGTCGTGCGTGTAACGATCGCTCCTCACGGCGACCGCCAGGCATGGGGGACGTTCAGAGGTCTGCATCACCCACGACGCCGTCATGGCGTTGGACTGCCGGCCACGCCGGGTCCCCATCACGTAGACCCCGTGGGTCAGGTGACGTAGGGCAGCCAGTATAGAGTCGCGGTCTCTGAGGTCCCTGTCCAATCCTCTCCTTTCGGTAAGGACAGAGGTATTTTATCAGGAGCGGGTATACTGCGGTCCATGTCATACTCCGGAAGGTCAGCCTCGTGAGCCTGAGCGGACCACTGATCTGGCTCGGCATCCTGCAAACCGTGATCTACCTCCTCTTTATCCGGACGATAGACCTCTACGAGCGGGAGCCGCTGCGCTACGTTATCCCTGTCTTCATTTGGGGGTTCGCGGTGGCTACGACAGTCTCACTGGTCTTCAACACGCTCTTCCAGCTCACGCTCAGCTCCGTTACGAGCGTGAAGACCGCCAGCTTTTTCACAGCGGTTGTTGAGGCGCCCGTGGTGGAGGAGTGCTCCAAGGGGGCCGCTCTGCTCTTGATCTTCTTCATCGCCTACCTCGCGCGCCGCAGGAGCGGGTTGGTGGAGTTCGCCGGTGTGATGGACGGGATCGTCTACGGCTCGGCCGTTGGGTTCGGCTTCTCCATTGCTGAGGACCTGCTCTACGGTCTAGAGTTCGGTCCTGAGACGTATATCGTCCGCAGGATCTTCGGCGGCTTCGCCCACGCGTCTTTCACCTCGCTTACGGGGATCGGTATCGGCCTCATCCCCTTGGTGGACAACAGGGTTCTCAAGGTCATCCTGCCCGTCCTCGGCCTCTTTGGGGCGATACTGTTGCACGCTGCCTTCAACTTTACGGCCACGGTGTTCGGGCCCGTGGGCTACCTGGTATTGTTCTGCGTAATCCTCGTTTACATCGTGATCATTATCGTGTGGCTCGCCATCGAGCGGCGCGCTATTCGTGACGAACTCAGTGATGAGGTCCGGGCCGGGACGATAACCTCGCAAGAATACGCCATACTCCCCAGCTACTTCCGAAGGACGGGCTACTACCTTGGGCTACTCTTTACGGGAAGACTGCGCACATGGTCCAGGGTCCGCAAACTGCACGCCGCCGCCGTTGACCTAGCCCTCGCAAAACGCCTGGGCCGACGTACGAGTAGCCCTGGAAGCATGGACCGCGTCAGGATGCTCCGCCAAAAGATCCTCAGCTTGAGAGAGGGAGCGACCGTCCGGGCGGTCACCTGAGCCGCCCGGCATCGGGCATAATCCTGGCCGGCGGCGCCAGCCGCAGGATGGGACGCGAGAAGCTATCCCTCGAGGTCGAGGGGGTGCCCCTGATAGAACGTGTCAGAGACGCGCTCACAGGATGCTGCCAGGAGGTGCTCGTAGTCGGAGATGGCGGTGTCAGACTCGAAGGAGTCAGATACATCACCGGCGAGCGACCTGGCGGACTTGGACCGCTGTCCGGTATGGAGGCTGGCTTCGCCTCCGCACGTTACCCGCTAACCTTCGTCGCAGCCGGTGACATGCCCTTCTTGACGCAGAGCATGGTAAGTTACCTGCTCGGGCGTCTGGCCAGGGGCCGCGTTCTTGCTGCGGTCCCCCGATACGGGAGCAGAATCCACCCGCTCTGCGCCGCCTACGCCAGGACGCTGCTGCCACGTCTCGGGACGGCGCTCGACGGCGGGGCGCGGGCGGTGCAAGGGTTTATCGAAGGGGTTGATGAGGTCGAGTACGTCGGGGAGGAGTTAAGGCGGTTCGGGGACCCCGGCCTCCTGCTGATGAACGTCAACTCGCCAGGGGATCTGGCGCTGGCAAGGCGCGAGGCCCGGCGTTGAAGGGTCCGTTTCGGGGAGGCATCCTCGGGCTGCTACGGCAGCTCTTGAGGGTGTATGTGGGTCGGCCATCGACCTCAGCCCCTGACGGCAAAAGGGCCAGACCCCGGGTCGTCGTGGTTCTCGGGGCGCAAGTATTGCCGGGTGGGAGACCGAGTCCTACGCTGGAGGTCAGGACGCGTCACGCGGGCGAGTTGTACGGTCGGGGCCTGGCTGATCTACTGGTACCGACCGGCGGTGAGGGCGAACATCCGCCCGGTGAGGCTGTCGTGATGTCGGACATCCTGCGGGAGATGGGTGTACCAGAGGCGGCGATCCTGCGCGAGGATACCGCAAGGAACACCTGGGAATCCGCCGTGAGGGTGGCTGAGATCGCACACCACAGAGGTATCGGGGAGGTTCTTGTGGTGACGGACCCATTGCACTGCGTCAGGACTGTCGCCTCCTTTGGCAGGGTTGGCCTGCTCGCTGTGGCGGAGCCGGTGTATAGTAGTCCTATGTGGCGCAAGAAGTGGTCCCGTAGGGGGCAGTTAGTCAGGGAAAGTGGGGCTCTGGCCTGGTACAGGATAAGGCATGGGGTAGGGTTGCTCTCCCTGCCGTAGCCGTAGGGGTGTTCGCAGTATCGGCGTCCGCCATCTTTATCCGGCTGGCCGAGGCCCCTGCCATTGCCATCGCGTTCTGGAGGTGTGCACTTGGGGCCGCCGTGCTCCTGCCGCCGGCGCTCGTGAGGAAGGACGGCTTCCCGAGGGGCCGTGCACTCTACGTGGGGATAGCCTCGGGCGTGGCGCTAGGGGCCCATTTCGGGTTCTGGATCTCCTCGCTCGACTATACGAGCGTGGCCGCGAGTGTCGTCCTCGTGTCCACCCAGCCCGTCTTCGTGGCTGTACTGGCATACCTACTCTTCGGAGAGCGCACCACCCCGCTATCTTTCCTCGGCATCGTGGTCGCCATAGCGGGCACGGCCTTCATCGCCTTCGACAGGACCGTAGGATCGGCCGCCGTGCTGGGAAACGCGCTCGCCCTCGTCGGGGCCGTGACGGTGGCCGTGTACGTCCTGATCGGTCGCTCCTCCCGCACCACCGGGGGCGTCGGTGTGCTCCCCTATTCCATCGTCGTGTACTCGGCGGCAGCGGCGGCGTTGCTGCCCTTCGCCCTCAGCTTCGACGTCCGTCTCTGGGGTTACTCCGGAGAAACCTGGTTCTGGCTGGCGGCGATCACCGCTGGGCCTCAGCTCATGGGCCATACGGTCTTCAACTGGGCCCTGCCCTACGTGCAGGCCTCCATCATCTCGGGCACCATCCTGGCCGAGCCCGTCGTCGCAGCGCTCCTGGCCTGGCTCGTGCTCTCCGAAAGGCCGGGCCTCCTGACGATCGTCGGAGGGGCCGTCGTGCTCGCCGGGCTGTATTTTCTCCTGAAGGGACGTCCCGTCGTGACGGAGCCTGTCTCCTGACCGGGGAGCCTTGCGCCGCTTTCTGTAGTGCATCTATAGCTCCAGTTGAAGAGACGCCCGCCTAGGAAAAGGGAGTCCCAACGTGGTCGCTCCGCCCAGCGGCACGGTGACCTTCCTGTTCACCGACATAGAGGGCTCGAGCAGGATGTGGGAGGAGAGCCCGGCGACGATGCGCGCCGCCCTGGCCCGCCACGACGAAATCCTGCGCAGCGTCATAGAGGCCCACGGGGGCCACGTCTTCAAGACGGTGGGAGATGCCTTCTGCGCCGCGTTTCCCACCGCTCCTGAGGCCCTGGATGTAGCCCTCGCCGCCCAGCGGGCACTGCTGGTAGATAGAGACTGGATCGAGGCCGGACCCCCGCTGGTGCGTATGGCGCTTCACACGGGGAGCGCCGAGGAGAGGGACGGGGACTACTTCGGCCCTCCCCTGAACCGGGCTTCTGTCTGCGGCCCACGGGGGTCAGACGCTCCTCTCTTTGCCGGCCCAGGAGCTGGTGCGTGATCAACTGCCGGTGGACGCACAACTGCGGGATCTGGGGGACCACCGCCTAAAGGACCTCGCCCGTCCCGAGCGCGTCTTCGAACTCCTGGCGCCGGATTTGCCCTCCGGTTTCCCTCCATTGAGGACGCTCGAGAGCCGCCTGAACAACCTGCCCATGCAGCCGACCCTGCTCGTCGGGCGCGAGAGGGAGGTTGGGGAGGTCCGGGGGCGGCTTCTTGCCCCGGAAGTGCGCCTCCTTACCCTCACCGGTCCCGGGGGCACGGGCAAGACCCGGCTGGCCCTGCAGGCCGCCGCGGACCTCCTGGAGGAGTTCGAGGACGGCGTCTTCTTCGTGGCGCTGGCCACCATCAGCGACCCTGCGTTGGTAGTCCCGACCGTCGCGCAAGCACTCGGCGTCAGGGAGAGCGGAGATCGACCGCTCACTGAGGGCGTGAGGGACTACCTCAAGGACAAACGCCTGCTGGTAGTGCTAGACAACTTCGAGCAGGTGCTGGAAGCTGCCCCGATGTCGGGCGAGTTGCTGTCCGCACCGCAGGTCAAGGTGCTCGCCACCAGCCGCATCCCGCTCGGGGTCTACGGCGAGCACGAGTACACGGTGCCGCCCCTGAGTGTCCGGACACGAAGAGGTTGCCCGGTCTCGAGGCCCTCTCCCACTACGAGGCGGTCAGGCTCTTCATAGAGAGGGCGACGGCCGCGAAGGCGGACTTTGCGGTCACCAGCGAGAACGCCCCCGCGGTCGCCGAGATCTGCGCGAGACTCGACGGTTTGCCGCTCGCCATAGAGCTAGCCGCGGCGAGGGTCAAGCTCCTTCCGCCCAGGGCCATGCTAGGCAGGCTCGGGCGGCGCCTGAAGCTCCTGACCGGGGGAGCGCGCGACCTGCCCGAGAGGCAGAGGACCCTGAGGGGCGCAATAGAGTGGAGCCACGCGCTGCTCGACGAAGGCGAGAAGACGCTGTTCGCGCGGATGGCCGTCTTCTCCGGTGGCAGGACGCTTGACGCTATAGAGGCAGTGTGCGACTCGGGGGGAGATCTGCCCTTGGACGCCTTCGAGAGTGTCTCCTCCCTCCTCGACATGAGCCTCTTAAGGCAGGAGGAAGGGTCGGAGGGCGAGCCGCGGTTCGTGATGCTCGAGACGATCCACGAGTACGCTCGCGAGAGACTCCAAGATAGCGGGGAGGCCGAGGAGATCGGGCGCGCACACAATACGATACTTCCTGGCTGTTGCGGAAGAGGCCGCGCCCGAGTTGACGGGTGCGGATCAGGTGTCGTGGATGGACCGGCTTGAGGCCGAGCACGACAACTTCAGGGCGGCGCTCTCGCGATCGCTGGAGGCTGGGGACGCGGAGTCGGCGCTGCGGATCGGGGCGCCCTGTGGCGCTTCTGGAACGTCAGGGGCCACTTTAGCGAGGGTCGGCACTGGCTGGGAACAGGTCTGGCAGGGGGATGGGCCGCTCCTGTTGGCGTCAGGGGCGAGGCGTCGCTTAATCTGGGGTACCTGGAGCTGAGGCAGGGCGCCTACGTGCGGGCGGTGGAGGACCTCGAAGCGAGCCTTTCGCTGTATCGGGAGGTCGGGGACAGGAGGGGTGAGGCCTATGCGCTCTGCTTTCTCGGATGGATAGCTTTGGACCGGAGTGATCTCCAGAGAGCCGAGGCGTTGCTGGAGGAGAGCCTCGCCCTGAGCCGGGCAGCGGGCACCGCAAGGGACGTGAGCGTAGCGCTCAACGCGCTCGCCATGTTGAACGTTTATCGCGGCGACTACGCGCGTGCTTCCGCCATGCAGGAGGAGAGCCTGAGCCTGGCCAGGGAGGCCAGTGACGTTCAAATCATCGCCATCTTGACCTACAACACCGGGTTCGCGGCGGCGATAACCGGCGAGTACGAGCGTGCGGAGGCGTTGGTCCGGGAGTCCCAGGAACTGTTCCGAGAGGTCGGAGATAGGGGCATGGCCCCTCTCGCCAATAGCCGCCTCGGGTTCCTGGCGCTCTCCCGGAACGATCCCGACCGGGCTGAGGAACTCTGCGTGGAGGCCATAAGAGAACTACAGGAGCAGGCCCAAACACCGGGTATGGATTTCGTCTTGGACGTCCTTGCAAGCGTCGCTGCTGCGAGGGGAGGGATCCGCAGGGCAGCGCGGCCGTGGGGCGGGGTAGCGGGGTATCGCGAGGCTACTGGTGGCTCCCTGGCTACTAGAGGAGCGCGCAATCATCGAGCCGCGCATAGATGCGGCGCGCTCCCGGCTTGAGGAGGCCGTCTGGCAGGAAGAGTGGGAGAAGGGAAGATCCATGACCCTGGATCAGGCCGTGGGCTACGCCCTGGAAGTCTCCGAGGGACGCGCGATGGAGCAGGACTAGCGTGCCGGCCCAGCTAGAAACCTCCCCCTCTCGAAGGTAGCCCTGTTCTGGGTTCTGCCTCCCGAGCGGCCGGCTCGCATGCTCCATGGCAGGAGCTTTCCTGCCAACGTGAGCGCGTTGACGACCGTACGCGATACTCTCTCGAGCATCTTCCCGCACCACAGACGAAACCCGCGATGGTCGAATAACACGCTAAGTGCGTGTACCTATTATCTTGACTGGCAGCGCCGTGCATAAGGCATTGGCCTCACACTTCAGGAGCTATCAGCCATCGGCGGTTGGCATTCAGCCAAGACAAAGCTGAAAGCTGATGGCCGATCGCGTACCGCTTGAGAAGCGTGGGGGTACTTCGATCACAGGGCCCATC
>DASTKM010000013.1:0-3577 GCA_035715885.1 Rubrobacter sp. | reverse complement strand
CGTCGGCTACGTCATGACCGCCATCTTCATGGTGGCGATGCTGGTCGTCGGGGCCGAACTCCTCTTCGCCAGCGGCGCGAGCATCAGCGAGGAGGAAGGGCTCGTGGCGCTCGCCGATCCCATACAAGAGCGCTTCGGCGTCGTCGCGCGCTGGCTGTTCCTCGTCGGATTCTGGGCCGCCGCGACCAGCTCTATAGTCGGGGCCTGGAACGGCTCGGCCTACCTCTTTGCCGACTCGGTGAGAACCTCTCGCGACGTGCCCGAGGAGAGGACGGAGGAATATCTCTCCGAGAAGAGCGTCTACTTCCGGGGGATGCTGGTCTGGATCACCTTCCCTCCGATGCTCCTGCTCTTCTTCCAGCAGCCGGTGCTTCTGATCATCGTCTACGCCGCCATGGGTGCCTTGTTCCTGCCCTTCCTGGCGATAACGCTGCTCTGGCTCCTCAACTCCCGGCGCGTGGCCCCCGAACACCGCAACGGCATCGTCTCGAACATAATCCTGGTAGCCTCGGTGTTGCTCTTCGTTTTTCTCGGGATACAAGAGGTTCTCGGCGCCGCCTAGATCACCCTTTGCCTTTTCGTAGTCCTCTTCGGTGCTAGAGCGCTACGCCCAAATCTACTTCGCCATCAGGCCTGAGCAGCGCTCGGCACATCAGGGATGGCGTTGTCTCAACTTGCGTGGGCCCACTTGAAGGCGGTAGGAGCAACACACCTCGCCGGTGCCTCCCCCAGGCGGCCTACGGCGCTCTCCTGGGTAAGCTCCCGTGTCTCATCGGCTGGTACGACGATGTATATGCCGCCGTTGGCCATCGCCTCACGCACCTCGTCCTCCACGCTGGTCCCCTCGGAGAGGAACTGCGCGAGAACTACGCGGGCGGCCTGTTCGTTCTCGAACGCGAAGCCCCAGGCGCTGAGGTCTGCGGTCGGCTTGTTGGGGTAGAACGTCACCAGGACGGCCAGGTACCCAGGGCTATCGAGCCAGAGGTCGGCGGTGATGACTTCCAACTCCTCTCTTGAGGTGGCATCAGTGGAGACGCCGTAGCATTTGCCCACGACGCCGCTCTCGGCGCAGTCTTGCTCCGAGGTTATGTCGTAGGCCGGTAGCTCGGGAGATGGCCCTTTTGGCGGGACCTTCTCTATCCGCTCTGGAGCTTCTCTCTTGTGCTGCTTCTCGACAGATGGCGCGGCGTGGCTGCAGCCAACCAAGAATATCACCGCAGCCAATACCGTCACGAACCGCACTGTTTACCCATCTTATACTCGAGCGGACAGCTTTTTCGTAGTTGTGCCCCGTGCTTCTGGCTGATGTGCCACAGGTAACAGATCCGGACCGTGTGTTCACCTACGCGTAATTCAGCGCAACGTTAGGCGTCGTCCCGTCGCCCGAGGAGTCGGAGGATACGCCGCGCTGCTTACCCGCGAACGGTCGTAAGTGGCGAGAGGAAGTAGTCGGTCCGCAGCTCCTAGTCACTCGAGTGCGTGGAAGAGGAGTTGCCAGAACTTCGGGCGTAGGGAGTTCTCGGAAATAGTTCGCTCGTTGGTATACCGCCGGGTGAGGCGGTCTCAGCGGCTGCAGTAGCTGTAGGCTCTGGTAGCGAGTTCGACGTACTGGTTGATTGACGCCCGCGTCTCGCCGCCTGACGCCTCCGCCGCATGAGCCGAGAACAACGATGTGTAGTGCGTGCCAGATCGTGCTCAACGGGAGCTTCCTGGCCAGTGTAACGCAGCATTAGTTGCCCCAAGACTCAACTCGCGGCCAGCTTGTGCTCCGGGCAATCGGCCCTCAGGTCGGAGCCGGAGAGCGCCACGTTCAGCAGCGCGCAGTGGTGAGGCGAACTCTCGCCCGGATGGGCGTCCGGACGGAAGAACCGGCAGGTCACGCACATCCTCGCTACGGTTATCAGGCCGGACTTTTGCAAGGAGCCAATCAGGTCCATAAGGAAGCGCATCACCGCCTCCTTCTCCTCAGGGGAACGGCCCTCTAGGTGATCTTCGACAACGTTCGCCCAGGCAGCGAGCTCTCGCGCTGTGTGCTCCCCGGTAGGGGTCAAGCGTAGCGTCGTGACGCGCTTGTCGTGAGGCCAAGGTTCCCTGCGGATCAAACCTTTCTTCTCCAACGAACCGACGGCCTCGCTCACCGTGGCCCGACTGAGATCGAACTCCCGGGCGAGTTGGCTCACGCGTCGGAGCGTGGGGCCGTGGTGGAGCAGGTGGATGAGGAACCGGGCTTGTATCGGGCTCAGACCACGCTCCTGAGCCTCTCCGCGGAGGAGGATCCGGAAGACCTGGGAGAGTCTTTCAAGCGAGGCGACGATCTTCTTGTCTACGTTCTCGTGCTGAGTGGACGGCTCGAAGGCAGACCAGTGTGTGCCCGCCGCAGAGCGCCCCCACGCTACGCCCAAGCTAGAAGTCCCCTTCCTTTGTGTACGGTTGACTCCAGAGGGCGACTTGCAGGGTTACCGACTTGAACCAGGCGTAGTGCATCTTTTCGACCACGTCGGCGGCGTGATCCCCTTTGGCGAGGAACTGCTTGATGGTCGCCGTGATCGGGTAGACGAAGGCGATTACGTACCGCAATGGAATGTGCTCCGGAGTCTCCTGTGCTCCGTCGATCTGGTTCTTCTTGGCGCGCGTGTGGCGCAGGGCGATCTCCTGCTGGTAGTCGAGCCACTGCTGGTCATAAGGTCGCCGGCAGGTGTCCAAGATCCACCGCTTGAAACGCTCGCGTACCCTTTCGAGGTACCGCGCGTTCGGTTCTCCGTCAGGGCTGGCGAAGTAGCGGATCAGGTGCGGGTGCGACCCGACGAAGCCATACCAGAGGTCCAAGACCTCGTCGACCTGATCCTCCAAGACATCACCCGCCAACCTTAGGTACTCCTCGTCTTCCTCGGTGAAGAGAACCGTCTGCTTGAGCAGATCCAATTCCTCCAGACCGAGCGGCGACCTGGCCGTCGCCTGCGCGCCGAAACTATATCCGGGGACCGCCCCTGCCTCAGCCATTTGTGCCTCCCTGCTTCTTCTCCCGACCATAATTTGGCCACGTTGTTAGGAGTCCTAACAATATAGTAATTGCCGATTTCGATCAAGGGGTTTTGACACTGCGATTGCGGTGTCGGAGGAGGCCGCACCCTCCTATCCCCCTTCGCCTTGGCCGCCTCCTCGCGAGGCTCGCGTGCGCTACCCACGTCCGCGTGGCTAGAGCGCGACTTCCAGCTTTGTGCACGTACCTTCCTCGACTAGAGTAGCCTGGAAGTACACGCTCGGCGTTGTCCCGACTTGCGTGGACCCACCTGAAGTCGGTTGCGATTCCTGATGGCACATCCGCCGCCGCACAAGTAGGGGTACCCCGACGACGCCGTCTTTGGCAAAGGCGCTCTCAGCTCTATGGTAGGCGCTTCGGGCAAAGACGAGATTCGCGATGGTCCGGTGAGTTGACGTTCTGGTAGCCTAGCTCGACAACTCTGCAGCCATCAGCTTCAGGCCGCCGTCCACAACGAATGAGGCGCCGGTTGCGTAGGATGACTTCTCCGAGGCGAGGAAGGCCACCCACGCTGCGATCTCGCGGGCGTGTCCGGGG
>DASTKM010000012.1:0-3185 GCA_035715885.1 Rubrobacter sp. | reverse complement strand
TCGGCGACTGGTTCGGCAACGAGACCATCTACTCGGGTGAAGCGATGAGCACCACAAGGTCACTCCTTCCCGAGGTTCTGAGACTCATCGAAAGCCGCTAGTGCGACTCAAGGCATCAGGTTACAGGGTTTCTCTGGGTACAGACAAAAGGAATCTATCCTTGTTGGTCCGACCCGTCCGACAACTCTTGTAAACACGCTGGGGCCCGAGCACGAGGGGCCCGGCGTGAGCCGGACCCCAACCTGAGACCTGTAGCCTGAAACCTACAAGACCGGCAAGTATTTTTCGAGCTCGTAGGGGGTTACCTGCACCCTGTAGTCTTCGAACTCCTCGCGCTTGAGCTGCAGGAGCCGGGTGTAGGTGTGCTCACCGAGGGCCTTGTGCAGCAGTTCCGAGTTCTCCGCCTCTTTTATCGCCTCTCCCAGGTCGGCAGGAAGGCTCTCTATTCCCATCTTCTCGCGCTCCTCGGCCGTCAGATGGTAGAGATTGCGCTCCATCGGTTCGGGCAGCTCGTAGCCCTTCTCGATGCCCTCCAGGCCGGCGTGCAAGAGCGCCGCGAAGCAGAGGTAGATGTTCGCCGCGGGGTCGGGGCAGCGTAGTTCCATTCGGGTCGCGCGCTCCTGGCCGGGGTGGTAGAGGGGGACGCGGACCAGTGCGGAGCGGTTGCGACGGCTCCAGGCGATGTAGACGGGGGCTTCGTAGCCGGGGACCAGCCGCTTGTAAGAGTTTACGTGCTGGGCGAAGATTATGCTGATCTCGCGCGCGTGCCTCAGCTGTCCCGCGATGAACGACTGGGCTTCGCTAGAGAGAAAGTACTCGTTGTCCGCGTCGAAGAAGGCGTTCTTGCCGCCCGAGAACAGGCTTTGGTGGGTGTGCATCCCCGAGCCGTTCTGGTCCCTCAAGGGCTTGGGCATGAACGTAGCGTAGACTCCGTGGCGGGTGGCGACCTCTTTGACAACCGTCTTGTAGGTCATCACCTTGTCGGCCATCGCCATAGCGTCGTCGAAGCGGAGGTCGATCTCGTGCTGGGAGATGCCGACCTCGTGGTGGGAGTACTCCACCTTTATGCCGAGCTGCTGCAGAGACTGCACAGTCTCGCGCCTCAAGGCCGTCGCCGCGTCGAGCGTCGTCAGGTCGAAGTAGCCGCCGTAGTCGAGAGGCTCTGTCCCTTTGGAGTCCCTGAAGTAGAAGTACTCTAGCTCCGGTCCGCAGTAGAATTTGTCGAAGCCCATCTCGCTCGCCCGCTCCAGGGCGCGCCTCAGGACGTGGCGCGGGTCCCCGACGTAAGGATCGCCGTCAGGCGTCCTGACGTCGCAGATCATACGCGCCGTCGGCGCATCCTGCGGGCTCCAGGGGATGACCTGGAAGGTCGAGGGATCAGGCATGGCTATCATGTCGGACTCCTCGATGTCCTGATAGCCCGTGATCGAAGACCCGTCGAATCCCATGCCCCCGTCAAGGGCGTCTTCTAGTTCCTCGACCGTGATCGCGAAGCTCTTGAGCGTCCCGAGCACGTCGGTGAACCAAAGCCGGATGAACTGTACGTTGTTCTCCTCTGCCTGCCGCAACACGCTCTGCCTGTCAGCCGTCTCCAAGCTTGCCTCCTCGGATATTCGTTGTTCACCAAGTCCCGGGGCCGGGACTCGCCTGCAACCCCGGCCATGATATGAAGGGTCCCCACCCCTTGCATATGGCCGCGCGTACAAGCCAGGCACCGCGATCCGGCCCAATTCTCGGCCTGATGTACAAAAATTGGCCCTCGGGTCATCATGCGGGGCTGTGCCGGGGCGGCCTCGCGGGTGCCCTTGGCACTTGCAGGGTAGAATCTACACTGTACAACAGACGCACGACTTAAGATATGACGTAAGGAGGAGAGATGAGCGACAGGCCGGAAGAGCGCCGCAGAACTGGACCTCTTGGAGATGAGGACGATGAGACGCGCCGCGTGCCCACCGGGAACGGCCCCGAGGCCACGCGCCAGGTCCGAGAGGAGGCGGCATCCGCCGAGACTCGGGGGATCGCCCAGGGGCCTTCCGAGGAGAACGAGACCCGCGTTATCAGGGTGCCTGGCCACCCTGACACGACCAGGGACGCGACACCCTACCCGAGGGGTTACTTCGAGGCTACGGAGGAGCGGGAGGACCGGCTCAGGGACATGTACGGGGGTGTCGACTGGTTGGCGAGCTTCCTCGGGCTCGTCTTCGCCATCGTCCTCGGCGCGGTCTTCTCGGCCGTCGCGGGGATCGTGCTCGTCCCCTTCGGCATCACGCCTGCCCTTTCGGGGGGGCAGATCGGGGCCTCCGTCATAACGGGCCTCGCCCTGCTTGGGGTCTTGATCTTCCTGACTTTCTTCTTCGGCGGGTATGTGGCAGGACGCCTGGCGCGTTTCGACGGGGGGCGCAACGGGGCCATGGTGCTGGTCTGGATGTTTATCGTTGTCCTGATCCTCGCTCTGGCGGCCGCGCTCTTCAGCGGCTTCCTGCCCGCCGGGATGCCCGAGGGCATCGCCAACCTGGTCGACAGGATCGTGTCCACGGCCGGAAACCTGGCCGGTGCGGGCGTGGTCGGCCTAGTAACCGCCGTGGCCGCCTTGCTCATAGCGCTCCTCGGCGGCTTTCTGGGCGGGCGTATGGGCAGCAGGTACCACACCGAGATAGACAGGGCGACCTGACCAGAGGCGAGTCGTGAAAAGGGCTATCGCTATCAAATTGATCAAGAGCAAGAGGGCGCGCCGGGTGGCCCTAAAGGCCATGAAGAACCCCAGAATCAGGAAGATCGTCGTGGACCAGGCCAGGCGCAGGGTGCTGGGGAAGTAGCGGCGCTAGAGCGTCGAGGCCCTCCTCGCCAGGTCCTTCGCGATCTCGAGCGTGGATCCCGTCTCTCGCCACACCTCTAGCTGACGCACGGATTCTGTCGGCCCACCGAGTGCGCGCTCGATGCCCGAGAGATCTCTGTAAGTGGCCCTGGAGAGGCGCCCCACTAGCGTCTCTACAGCGGTACGGGTCTCGACGGCCTCGTGAGTCTGGTGGTCTATGAAGATGCCTTCCAGGCCGTAACGCTGGGCGCTCCACTTGTTCTCTTCTATCTCGCGGTTCGGGATGATGGGCATCTGCCCGCCAGAGTCGTACTCCAGGGCCAGCACATCGCACAGGGCCGCGGCCAGGGCGACGAGGGCCTCGTTGCGG
>DASTKM010000011.1:0-4621 GCA_035715885.1 Rubrobacter sp. | reverse complement strand
TACGTGAAGGCTACAGGAGGGTTTCAACCTGAAGTTCCCGGAGTAGATTTTGCAGCCTCAACGTGACCTGCGGGACATAGAGGAGATACAGGAGCTCTTCGAGGCCGGTCAGGAGACCGGCACGCTGGAGTCGAGTGAAGTTCTCGACCTCCTACAAGAGGTCGACCTCTCGACCGACGAGATCCAACAGGTCTACGGTCTCCTCCGCGAGCACGGCGTCGAGGTGGTAGACGCCGGATTCCTCGCGGAGACGATGGGCGAAGATGAGGACACCCAGCTCGTCAAAGAGGTGCTCGAAGGCGACCTGAAGAGCCGCTACACGGGGGACGCGGTCCAGATGTACCTGGACGAGATAGGCAAGACCCCCCTTCTCACCAAAGCCCAGGAGACGTACCTCGCGCGGCGCATAGAGCGCGGCGACAGGCGCGCCAAAGCCCACCTAACCAAAGCCAACCTCAGGCTCGTCGTCTCTATAGCGAAGAAGTATGCCGGAAGGGGCGTCTCGCTGCTCGATTTGATCCAGGAGGGCAACATCGGGTTGATGCGGGCCGTCGAGAAGTTCGACTACCGCAAGGGATTCAAGTTCTCGACCTACGCGACGTGGTGGATCCGTCAGGCCGTCACCAGGGCGATAGCCGACAAAGGACGTACGATCCGGGTCCCCGTGCACATGGTCGAGAAGATCAACAAGTACTACAGGGTCCAGCGCGGACTCGGCGCCCAGCTCAACCGCGACCCCACGGACGAAGAGGTGGCCTCCATCATGGAGGTCGACGCCGAGGAGATCGTACGCATCAGGCGCGTATCGAGACGTTCGATCTCCCTGGAGACCCCGGTCGGGGAGGACCACTCCTCGGAGCTGGGTGACTTTATAGCGGATGAGGAGTCGGAATCTCCCCACGACCTGGCCAAGTCCTCCCTCTTGAAGGCCCGCATGCGCGAGGCGCTCGGCAGCCTCCCCGAACGCGAGCGGATGGTCCTCGAGTATCGCTTCGGCCTTACCGGGGGCCAGCCCAAGACCCTAGAAGAGGTCGGGGAACGTTTCGACGTCACCCGCGAGCGTATCCGTCAGATACAGCTCACAGCCCTGGCCAAGATAAAGAGCAGCCCTCACGCCGCCGGACTGCGGGATCTGCTGGAATAGAGCTAGTCAGCACGCTCCGGCCGGCGCAAGCTGACATGCTGACTAGCTGTTATGGTTGGATTCTCTCTCGGTGCTCTCGTCCTCTTCTTCGTTCGGGTTGCGGCGGGCGGCCTCGCCGAAGACGCGGATCAGTATGGGTACGGCGATGATCACAACGACTACGAGAACGAGCAGAGAGACTATGGCGATAGACACGAGATTCACCTCCCCGCGAGGCTATTGAGGCCGCCGGACTTACACCTCTATACTACCCTACAATAGCGCCTTCGGTACCCACAGCGGGATGGGGAAGGATTGACCTTCCCCATCTCGCGCTGGTCAGCGGCTCGGTGTCTGGGCCTCCGACCCGCCCAGCTCTCCGCGCTCGACGATCCTGGCGAAGTTCTGCAGGTCCTCCTTTAGATTCCGCTCCGGGTTGGAGAGGATGTTCGCTACGGTCTCGCCTACTGACCCACCGGGCGGGTCGGCGTAGTTCATCGTCACGTCGACCTGCGTACGACCTGGAGTGGTCTCCCCGAAGCGGACTTCGCCGCTGGTCATGACCTCGCCGTCCACCGTGTTCCAGCCTATGCCGCGGTTGGGGTCCATCTCGGTCGTCTTCGCGTCGAACTCTACGCTCTTGCCGAGAGGACCTTTGACCCGCCAGTGACTGGTGTCCTTGGCGGACATCCTCACCTCTTCGACGTTGGACATGAAGGTCGGGAAGTGCTCGAAGTTGGACCAGTAACGGAAGACGTCATCGACAGGGGCATCTACCTCGATGCTCTCATGTACTCGCTGTGCCATAAGCATCCTTTCTGTTGGCTACGAGATTCATCTTGCCCGTGAGGATGCCTGGTCCAGGCCCGTTCTTATGTGAACCTCACTACTGACCCTGGAGCTTTTCGTAGGCCGTGCGCAGTTGGGCGTCCTTCTCGAGGATATCCTGGCGGGACAAGTCGCGGGCGTCGTCGGGCGTGAGCGGTTCTGTCCCCTCGGAGAGGGACACTTTAACGTCGGGTGTGATCCCTGAGTTGCGGATAAAGTCGCCGTCCGGGGTAAGCCACTCGGCGACGCCGAGCAAGATAGATGAGCCGTCCCTGAGGACGAACTCCGAGAGCACGGTGCCAGTGCCGAAGGTGGTCTCCCCGACGACGGACGCGCGGTCGTTGTCCCGCAAGGCTCCGGCCAGTATCTCGGCGCTCGAGGCAGAACCCCCGTCGACCAGTACAGCGAGTGGCGCGTCCGTCGATTCCGGGTCGCCTTCGACAGTGATCTCCTCGCGCTCGCCGGAAGCGTCCTTGCGGATGTAGACGACGCTCTCCGGCTCGAGGAAGTATCCTGCCATCTCCACCGCCTGGTCGAGCCTGCCGCCTGGATTGTTTCTGAGGTCGAGGATAAAGCGCCTGGCTCCTGAAGCCTGCGCCTCCTCGAAAGCGTTCTGCAGCTCCTGGGCGCTGTCGTCGGAGAACGACGAGAGGAGCACGAGGGCGACGTTCGTGCCGGGGATCATGGCCCACGAAGCTACGGGCGAGTCTATCTCTGCGCGCTGGAGGTCGTACGTACGCCTCTCGCCTTCGTGGCGGACGGTCAACTCGACGCTGGTCCCCTCCGGTCCCTTGACCTTCTCCACGACCTCCGAGACCTCGTCACCCCTGACGCTCTTCCCGTCTACGGCCAGCAGCACGTCGTCGGAACTGATACCAGCCTCCTCGGCCGGAGAGCCGTCTATCGGGGCGGCGACCACGACCTCACCATTCTTCTCCTCCAGTTGGACCCCGATCCCAACGTACGTTCCAGAGAGGCTCCGGTCATTCTGCTCGCGCTCCGTAGGAGTCAGGAAACGCGTGTGCCCCCCGTCCCCAAGCGTGTCGAGCATCCCTTCGATGGCCCCGTACGTCCCCTTCTTGGAATCTATGTTTTTCTGGTCTACGTAGTTGTCTCTGACGGTGTCGAGCGCCTCGGCATACAGCGCCACGCTCTCTTTATCCTTTTCATTGAGCGTGGCAGGACTCTGCGAGCGTCCCACCATATAGGCCCCGAATGCGGTCGCGAGCACCAGGACGACCAGGAGAAGCACCCGCGCCGACGCATTCCGCAGGTCACGTCTGGTCTTGGTGTCCTTCCACACGCGCCAATTGTATCTCAGCCCGCTGCGCCCTACGGGCTCCGCTGGTCAGCATTTCAGCAAGCGCCCTGTCGGGCGCTTGTCAGCACGCCGTCTCCCTGCGGTCGGCGGCTCTCAGCCTTCAGTCAAGTCGTCCTGAGGCGCCGCCACGAGGGTAGAACCCGACCACGCGGGCTGCAGCAGTTCGTGCGCGGCCGGGCAAGGCTGGGACGGGAGAAGCTGACATGCTGAGAGCGAGGGTCGAAGACCCGAAGCGTGCTGACAAGGCGCGAAGCGCCGTGCTGACAAGCGGAGGCGTAAGCCGGAGCGGGCTGAAATGCTATTCAGCCCGGTACGGCGTGCTGGTAGGGGGCTCCTCTATGCGTTGGCCCTCGAGCACGGGGAAAAAGCAGGCAGCCTTGTGGTCCACTTTCTCCTGCGAGTCGAGACCAGGCTCGTGCTCGGAGCAGTAGTCCAGCGCCCGCGGACAGCGGTTGTGGAAGTTGCACCCGCTGGGTGGGTTGGCGGGAGAAGGCACGTCTCCGGTGATAACTACGCGCTCCCGCTCGCGCTCCTTCTGGGGGTCGGGGATCGGGATTGCTGAGAGCAGCGAGGCGGTGTAGGGGTGGCGCGGATTGCTGTAGAGCGTCGGCTTGTCGGAGATCTCCACGATCTTGCCGAGGTACATCACGGCCACCCTGTCCGAGATGTGCTTGACCACGGAGAGGTCGTGGGCTATGAAGATGTAGGTCAGGTCGAATTCCTTTTGGAGGTCCTCCAGCAGGTTGATGACCTGCGCCTGGATCGAGACGTCCAAAGCCGAGACTGGCTCGTCGCAGATGATCAGGCGCGGGTTGAGCGCGATTGCCCTGGCCACCCCGATCCGCTGCCGCTGGCCTCCGGAGAATTCGTGCGGGTAGCGGTTGTAGTGCTCGGGGTTCAGGCCGACCACCTCGAGAAGCTCCTGCACCCGTCGCTTGCGCTCGCCGGAGCTACCGCCTACGTCGTGGGTCTTCAACGGCTCGGAGACGATATTGCCTACGGTCATGCGGGGATTCAGGCTCGCGTAGGGATCCTGGAAGACGATCTGCATGTTCCTCCGCACGCCGAGCATCTGCTTGCGGTCGTAACCCAGTATGTCCTCGCCATCGAAGATCACCTCGCCCTCCGTCGGTTCCAGCAGGCGCAGGACGAGGCGGGCGAGCGTGCTCTTGCCGCACCCCGACTCTCCCACGAGCCCGAGCGTCTCGCCGCGGCGCACGGAGAGGTCGACGCCGTCCACAGCCTTGACGTGCCCGACCGTGCGTTGCAGCACGCCAGCCTTTATGGGGAAGTGCATCTTCAGGTTCCTGGTCTCCAGCAGATACTCGCCGGAATGACCGTTGGTCTGT
>DASTKM010000010.1:0-2608 GCA_035715885.1 Rubrobacter sp. | reverse complement strand
GAGCGAGGATGGGTCTTCATAACCGGCAGCCTTATGGCAGCAGCGTGGCAGCAACAGGAGCAGTAAACAGCGATATTGAGCGGTACATAGAATTGGCCTGCATGGACCAAATCACCTTTAGAGAAGGCATTTTTCAGCCTTAGACGGCACGACGCGGTAAAGACTGTGCATAATAGCCAATTATGGAGACTATAGGCCCTAACAGCACCTTCGCCGCCGCCGCGGGTACTCCGTACGCGGCCGAGGCCGCCGCCGAGACGTACCTGGCGGGAGGCAACGCCGCGGATGCGGGCGTAGCCGCGGCGGCCGCCGTCAGCGTTACCGAGCCGCTGATGAGTTCGATCGGGGGCGGCGGGTTCGCCCTCGTTAGAGATCCTGCCGGCGGGGCGGAGCTTATCGACTACTACGATGCGATGCCCGGCAAGGGGCTCCCTGACACGGCCTTCGGGGCCGGCGGCAGCCCGCAGACCATCATTCTCAAGTACGGAGCCGGGGTGCGATCCATCGTCGGGGGGGCATCGTCAGCCGTACCAGGCTCCTTGAGGGGGTGGGAGAAACTCCTGGCGCGCCACGGCCGGCTCGGCATGAAGGAGGCACTAGCCCCGGCGGTCAGGTTCGCGCGCGAAGGGTTCAGGTTGTGCAAGACCTCGGCCCTCTGGTTTGGGGTCGCCGAGGAGGTGCTGAGGCTCACCGAGGAGACCCGCAAGCACTTCTACAAAGGGGAGCGGGTGTACCTCGAGGGTGAAGAGGTACGGTTCCCCGAGCTCGCCGACACGCTGGAGGCGATCGGGGAGGGTGGGGCGGATCTCTTCTACGAGGGGGGGCTGGGGCGCACGATCTCCTCCTACATGCTGAAGATGGGCGGCATCATAACCGAAGAGGACCTCGCCGAGTACGAGGCCGTCATCAGGGAGCCGATGAGCGTCAGGTACGGCGCTGGGGCCATGCATACCAACGGCCCGCCTTCCGCCGGCGGCCCGACGCTGGCCCAGATGCTCAAGGTCGTCTCCGCCTACGATCTGGCGAGCTTGCCTGAAGCAGAGTACGTGAGGGTGATGGCCGGGGCGATGAAGCTGGCGCTCGAGGATCGCGAGACGGCCTATCTCGACGGTTCGGAGAACCGCCGGGTCGCCGAGCGGCTGACAGGGGAGGAGTACGCGGCGGAGCAGCGACGCAGGATCTTCTCCACGTTCGGCTCACCGCATACCACACATCTCGCGTGCGTGGACAGCGAGGGTTTGGCAGTCTCTATTACGGCCAGCATGGGCTACGGGTCCGGGCTCGTCGTGCCTGGCACCGGAATCCCAATGAACAACACGCTCGGCGAGCCCGAGCTCAACCCTAGAGGGTTTCACGCTCTCGCGCCGGGGCAACGCTTGATCTCCAACATGAGCCCGACCGTCGTCTCCTCCGAGGAGGGGAGCATCATCGCGCTCGGATCGCCGGGCGCCTCGCGCATACCTACGGCAATATTACAGACCGTCATAAACGTGCTGGATTTCGGGAAGACACTGGAGGAGGCGGTCCTCGCCCCGCGCTTCCACGCGGAAGGGGATCTCTTCGCCTACGAGGCCGGTGCGCGCACGGCGGACCTCGACAACTACGAGCGCGTGCTGAGCTACGAGACCCCCAACATGTTCTTCGGCGGGGTCAACGCGGTCAGGCGAACACCTGCCGGACGCTTCGAGGCGGCGGCCGATCCCCGTCGTTCGGGAGGAACTGCCATTGTTTGAAAGCGGGCGCGGGCCGGTGGGGATCTTCGGTGTGCCCATGGACCTCGGCCAGGACCGGCGAGGCGTGGATATGGGACCCAGCGCCATCCGTTACGCCCGTATCGAGGCATGCCTGGAGGAACTGGGGCACAGGGTTACCGACCTCGGCAACGCAGGGGTACCAATCCCCGAGACCGTCGTGGCGGGGGCGGAGGTCAAGCACCTCGCCGCTGTGAAGAGTGTCTGTGAAGAGGTCTCCGAGCGGGCCGCGGCCATAGTCTCAGAAGGGATGTTCCCGATCTTCCTCGGCGGGGATCACTCAATCGCCATCGGTACTGTCTCCGGGATTGCGCGCTCCGCATCGGGAGAGCGGACGGGTGTGATCTGGGTCGACGCGCACGCGGACTTCAATACCCCTGCGACCTCGCCATCAGGCAACATCCACGGCATGCCGCTGGCAACCCTAACGGGGCGCGGCCACCCTGACCTCGTCGGGATCGGCAGTCCTGGGGCCAGCGTCAGGACAGAGGACGTCGTGATCATCGGGTTGCGCTCCGTGGATGTTGAGGAGAAGCGGCTGCTGCGGGAGGCCGGCGTGAGGGTCTACACTATGAAGGACATCGACGCCTACGGTGCGGCGCGCGTCGTGCGAAGCGCCATCAAGGGCCTCACGGACGTCGACAGGGTGCACCTCTCGCTCGACCTGGACGCCGTCGACCCCGAAGTCGCCCCCGGCGTAGGCACACCCGTGCGCGGCGGACTCACCTACAGGGAGGCGCACCTGCTGATGGAGCTGGTCAACGAGGCCGGGATAATTTCTTCGCTCGACGTGGTCGAAGTGAACCCCATCCTGGACGTCAAGAACGGCACAGCCACAATCGCAGTCGAGCTCGTCG
>DASTKM010000009.1:0-19470 GCA_035715885.1 Rubrobacter sp. | reverse complement strand
ATCACCTCCGCAAGCTGCAGGCCTCCGGCGCCGGCGATGATAGGAACGCTCATCAGGAACGAGAACCTGGCCGCCTCCTCGCGCCTGAGCCCCAGAAAGAGGCCGAGTGTGATCGTGGCCCCCGAACGCGAGACGCCGGGCACGAGCGCGGCCGCCTGGGCTAGTCCGATCCCGACGGCCTCGCCGAACCCGAGCTTGGTGGCCCGCCGGCTGCGGCTGGCTGCGGCTTCGGCTACTAGGAACAGTACGCCGACGAGAACGAAGTTGAAGACCACCACCCAAGGCGAGCGGATCGTATCTTCGAAGAAACCCTCGAACAGATACCCGATCAAGGCCGCAGGTATGGTAGATGCGATCACGAGGTAAGCGAGCCGCTGGTCGGGATCGTTGACGAGATCCCTGTTCCCGAAAGACCGTAAGAAAGCGAGGGCCATCCTGATGAGATCCCGCCAGAAATAGGAGACTACGGCGACGAGGGTGCCCATGTGCAACGCCACGTCGAAGGAGAGCCCGAATCGGTCCTGGTCGAGCCCGAGGAAATACTGCCCGAGCAGAAGGTGCCCTGAGCTGGAGACGGGCAGGAACTCCGTGAGACCCTGCACCACCCCGAGGATCACAGCTTCGATAAGCTCGAGCAAACGCCCCCCAATTCAGCTTTTCAACTAGTCGGCATTTCAGAACGTGCCCTCTCGGGCGCTTGTCAGCAATTCAGAATTGTAGTGTGCAAGTCCTGGTTGACAAGGCAGCGCGACCGCCGTGCTGACATGCTGAGAAGCTAATCGCGGCTGAGTTTCGCGAGGGTGCGGGTATCTTTGAGGGTGATACGGCCGGAATCGACCTCGATCACGCCGCGGTTACGCATCTCGTTGAGGACCTTGGTGACCGATTCCCTGGTGGAGGCGATCATGGCGGCGAGGTCCTGGTGGGTTAGGCGAAGGTCTATGGTTACGAGACCGTCGGTGCTCTGGCCAAACTTCTGCGCCAATAGTGGCAGCAGGTTTGCGAGCCGCACCTCTGTCTCGCGGGGCAACAGACACTTGACAAGCTCCTCGTACTGTACGAGACGCAACTCCAGAAGGGTCATCAGTTTGAAGGCGGCCCGCGGTTCCTGGCGGACGGCGCGTTCGACGAAGATCTTGGGTACCTTTGTCACCCTGCACTCCGTAACGGCCTCAGCGTAAGCGCGTTGCCTGGTCTCCCCGGCGAAGGCCAGATGACCGAAGATATCCCAGGGCTTGAGCAAGCGTAACGTCGCTTCCTTGCTGCCCGAGTAGGGCCTGAATAGCTTCAGCACGCCCGAGGTCAGCACATAGAGGGCGTCACCGTACTCGCCCTGGTTGTAGATGGCGTCCCCTGGTCCGTAGACCCTGTCGGCCGTGGCGATGCCCATCTCACCGAGAATCTGCAAGAGCGACCGGCACTCCTGCTCCTGCAGCTTCGTGTACTCGGTCAGGGAAATATCAACGGCCACGTGGGTCCCCTCCCTGGCATTCCGTTCCGAGACCACACCGATACTCACGAACCTCGGGACTGAGCGTGCTACACATTGCTACATTGTACATTACGCGCGGGCTGAGCTGAGGGCATTGCGCAGGACGTGCCTTGCTGATTCGGTTAGAATGGCGCGGAGGTTCGTATTCGAGAGAGGAGACAAGGTGCGGGAACGGCTGGCCTTCGGGATCCTGATCCTGCTACTGATCTGCCTGTTCGCCTTCACCTTCGCCGTCCTCGGAAAGGGTGAGTACGAACCGACCGGGGTGGGGTCGCCCCAGATCTCGCAAAGCCTGGCCTGATCCTCAACCAGGGCCGGAGGCCTCAGGAGCACGCTCGACCGCGACCCTGTAGGAAGTCATCCTGGGGTGGCCCGTCAGTAGTCCGCCCGCTCCACTGAGCCCGTGTGCTCTGGAGAATGCATCGCTGTGAACCCACGCCTCGAAGGATTCCCTATCCCGCCAGCGCGTAACGACGAGCACCTCGTCCTCAGCGTCGGACTTGAGGACCTCCATGGAGAGGAACCCTGGGAACCCCTGTACGTGTCCGCGGCTTTCGGCGAAGCGGTCCACGATCTCATCGGCGGCTCCTTCTTTGACGGGCAGGCTGTTGAAGATCGCAATCACGGTTACCTCCGGACTACCTAGCGGGCTACCACGATGCCGCTGCCGCCGACGCGTTTGGCCATCTTGAGGGCCTTGAGGGTCTCCCCCATCAACTCCCCCGGGTTCGTTCCGTGTGCAGGATACTCGGCGACACCGACGTCTACTTCGAAGTCTGCCTTGCCCTCTGCCAGACGTCTGAGCACCCGCTCCGCCAACCGGTAGCCACCTTCACCGGTCTCGCCGGGCAGGATCACGCAGACCTCGTCGTCCCCGAAGCGGGCGAAGACAGACCCCCGCGGCGAGGACGCCTGCACGGCTTCGGCGAGCGTGCGCAGCACCTTCCTGGCGCGCTTGACCTTCCCTGCCGCCACGGTCTCGGTAAAGTCGGCGACGTCGAAGACAGCCACGGAGAACCGCTCGTACGAATCGATCGCCCGTGGCAGAAGTAGCCGGTTGAGCTGATCTCTGTCAGGAAGCCCGGTCACCAGGTCGGTGGCGGCTGCCCGCCCGAGAGCCTGCTCCATCTCGCGCCGCACTATGGCATCGAAGGCCTCCAGTCCGGTCTCGGTCAGCCAGTCCGAAGCCTGCATCAGCTTGGCGAAAAACCCTGAGACCTCTTCCCCATGGAGCCCGCCGAGGTCGACACCGGCCTCGACGGAGCGCCAGATGCACCGCCGCAGGACGCTGAAATCCTCTATGACCCCGACCGCATCCCTGCCCAGATCGTGCTGGTGCTGGGCGATCCTGTGGACCATAGCCCTGGTCGCGCCACCCCGGGAAAAGGTCTCGACCGTCTCCGTACTGCGCAAAAAGCCGACGAACACCGAGACCAACTCCTCCATACCGGCGAGCATGCGATCATAGAACCCATCCTCGTTGTCTCCACGCCTGCGCGCCTGCCAGCAGGCCACAATATTGGCGATGTCCTCGTTTATGCGGTCCGGGATGCGGGAGGCATTCTCCATGAACCCAAGTATAACCGCGACCGTTGCAAGGCACCGCAACGCGACGAGGCGGCGGGGCCCATGCAACTATTTCGCGTCGACATACGTATGTATCTGTGCAGTGACAAGTGGTGATGAGACCCGGTGAAGAGCTAGCCCTCGGAGAGGTTTAGGAAATTAAACCTCGCGGTAAAACTAATAGTAGTTTCTAAAACTGATTTCCGGTAAGATGGGTGTGTAGTGAGGAGGGCATTTTGAAAGCCAATTTCGAAAAGCGTAAGGACAATCAGAAGATCGAGCGTGAATCGGAGACCCCTGAGCTCCTCGCCAAGTATCTCGCGCACATAGGGCAGGGCAACCTGCTGACGCACAGGGAGGAGATAGATCTCAGCGTGAGGGCCAAGGCCGGCGACAGGCGGGCCAGGCAGAGGCTCATCGAGAAGAACCTCAGGCTGGTGGTCAGCGTTGCCAAGAAGTACAGGGGCTACGGGCTTCCCTTCGAGGACCTGATCCAGGAGGGCAACATCGGCCTGATGAAGGCCGTCGAGAAGTTTGACCCTGATAGGGGTTTCAGGTTCTCCACGTACGCCACGTGGTGGATCCGTCAGGCCGTGCAGCGCGCGGTGGCTGACAAGGGCCGTACCATCCGCGTCCCCGTGCACATGACGGAGAAGATCAGGAAGGTCAGCCGGGCCATGAGCGAGCTGGCCCTGGAGATCGAACGCGAGCCCACCGAGGAAGAGGTAGCCAGGCGCCTGGACTGGGACCCCGACGAGGTGCGTCTCACGATGCGCGCCATGCCGGACGCCACGAGCCTAGATCAGCCTGTGTCCAGCGAGGAGACCGCTTCGCAGCTGGGTGACTTCATCGAGGACGACAAGGTCTCGGATACGCCTGATACCGTGATGCGTGAGATGGAGACGGAGCATCTGAAGGAAGCGATCGAAGGTCTTCCCGAGAGGGCGCGCTACGTGCTCGTCAGGCGCTACGGTCTCGACGACCGCGAGCCGGCCACCCTCGCCGAACTCGGCGACGAGCTTGACATCTCGCGCGAGCGGGTCAGGCAGCTGCAGAGGGAGGCGGAACGTATCCTGAAGGGCGGGGAGTACGGCCGCGTCCTGCGCGATGCTGTAGCATAGAAGGGGTTTGCAATGAGGTTAAACCTCATTGCAAACGCTGGTAATTGAATGCGCGATTCGCGGTGGGTTGGCACCTCTGCGAATCGCTTTTTTCTTCGACATCGCGGATCCAAGATCGCCGGGCCGTGGGGCCCGGCGCTTTCATGTCCCCTTTGATAACCTGTAAGGACGTGAAGGGCGACAACAGGCTGATCCTGCTGCTCTCGACAGCAGCATTCCTCGTTTGCTCGGCGGCCGCCGGCGCAGGGCTATTTCGTCCCCTCGATGTCCTGATACTCGACCTGGCCCAGAGGACAGACTCAGGGATCCTCGATGGGGTCGGGATGGTGACCTCCGTGGTAGGCGGAGTCGAGTTCGTCGCCGTCGCCACGGTCGCGCTCGCAGCCGGTTTGCTGGTCGAAGAACGGGGCCGCCTCGCGCTACGTCTCGTCGTCGCCTTCGTGTTTACGGGACTGATCGAGCTCGCAGCAAAAACGGTGGTGCCGCAGACACCCGTCCCCGGGGACGCCATGCGGGCGCCGGACCCATCGTTACTCGACGTGAGTACGCCATACCCTTACCCCAGCGGGCACATGCTGCGTTCAGTCCTCCTTCTCGGCGCCATCTACTTACTGTGGCCGAGCAGACCTGGCAGGGTGGCGCTCTTGATCTTCCTCGTCGCTTCAGCCACGAGTAGGGTCTACCTCGGAACGCACTGGCCCTCGGACGTCATCGGCGGCGCCCTGCTCGGCATGGCCGGACTCGCATGGGCGTTCGAAGAGCAGCCAGCAATGAAGCACTCGACATGCCAGAACAGAGAGAAGACCTGACGAACTAAAATTGCGACTGAAAGGAGTGCCCCTGAAGATCACCGTCGTAGGATCAGGCACCGTAGTACCACGCCTGGAGAGGCGCCAGAGCTGCGTCGTGGTGCGCGCCGGTGGGCAGATGCTCGTCTTCGACCTCGGTTCGGGTGCGCTCCGCGGCATGCTCCGATCGGGCCTGGATCCCCTCTCCGTAGACCGCATCTTCATTACGCACTTCCACCCAGACCATACGGTAGACGTCGTTCCTCTCCTCTTCGCCATCAACTACGGCGCACATGAAAAGCGCACCCTGCCTCTCTACGTAACCGGTCCGGAGCCTTTCCTCCAGTTCTGGAGCTCTGTGATGAAGGTCTGGGGAGAGTGGATGGCCGGCGACTACGCTACGCTAGTCTCGGAACTACCCCATGAATGCCGATCCCCCATCGACCTGGCCGGATGCCGGCTCTCGTGGGCCCCGGCGGAGCACCGCAGCGAGAGCATCGCCTACAGGATGGATGCCGAGGGCGGCGCGCTCGTATACACGGGCGACACCGAGTACAGCCGGTCCTTGGTCGAACTGGCGCGCGGCGCCGATACACTCCTGATCGAGTGTTCCTTCCCCGCCGAAGTCCCCGTTCCCGGCCACCTGACGCCTGAAGGCGTAGCACGCATCGCGAGCGAGGCACGCGTACGACGTGTCGTCCTCACCCACATCTACCCGGCGGCGGACGAGCTGAACCTCGTTACCGAAGTGGGAAGGGGATTCGAAGGCGAGATACTCGTTGCCGAGGACGGTCTGGCGTTCGAGGTCTAAGAGACCGCGCAATCGGCGCAGCGGCCGTACAGCGTGATCTCGTGCCAGTCAGTGACGAAACCGGTCTCCCGCTCGACCTGCAAGGCCAGATACTCCATCAGCTCCTCGTTGAACTCGATGACCTTGCCGCACTGCTCGCAGCGCGCGTGGTGGTGCATCCGCTCCGTCGCCAGCTCGTAACGCGAGTAACCCTCTCCGAAGTCATCTTTGCGCACGATGCCGAGCTCGGTCAAGAGGTCGAGCGTCCGGTACACCGTGGAGAGGCCAAGCTCGGGATGCTCGCCCTTGACCCGGTCGTAGATCTCCTCCGCCGAAAGATGCCGCTCCCCCTCCAGCTCATGCACGATGATCCGCCGCTGGTTGGTTAGCCTGTAGCCTCTGTCCTTGAGTATCCGCTCGAAATCCAACATCAACCACAGTCTATCCCCGTCATACAGCAAGATCAAGAATCGATCTTATCTCGGGGACTCGTCGCGTTCGAAGACTTTCGGAGATTCCTCTATGCGGCGGTCAGTCCCTAGCGGGCTCATTCGGGCGGGCCCCGAAGGTAACCTTGCGTCCTCCTGGCCACCAGTTCCAATCACCCAAAATGCGCATGGTAGCGGGGACGAGGAGGATACGGATGATCGTCGCGTCTACGAACACGGCCACGGCGAGGCCGAGGCCGATCGCTTTGGTCAGGACGATACCCGTTAGAGCGAAAGCCCCAGTAACCACTATGATGATGGCGGCGGCCGAGGTGATGATACCGGCGGTGGACACCAGACCCTTTGCGACGCTGGCGGTGTTGGAGTCGCCGTTCTCGTAGGCCTCCCTGATGCGGGAGAGGAGAAATACCTCATAGTCCATCGAGACGCCGAAGATCGTACAAAACATCAGAATGGGGAGCGTCGCGTCCACGAAGCCTAGAGGCGTGAAGTCGAGGAGGCCGGAGAGATGGCCGTCCTGGAAGACGAAGACCATAGCTCCGAAACTCGCCGTGAGGCTCAGGATGTTGACGATGACAGCCTTCAGCGGGATGAAAATGGAGCGGAAGGTGATGAGCAGGATCAGGTACGTCACCCCGATAACGAAGGCGGCCGCGAGGGGCGCCTTACTGTACAGGCTAGATATGAAGTCCTTCTGGCCGGCGGAGAGTCCGCCAACGAGGAAACTCATTCCATCCGGCGCCTCGACTGCGCGCACTGCATCGACCGCGCCGTAGGCGTCCTGCGTGTAGGGGTTCGCCTCGGTCACCCCCCGCAGCAGCGTTCTATCTCCCGCCACGTATGTGTCAAGGGTGTCCTTCAGGTCCTCGGACTGCCTGGCCGCTGGCAACTTCAGGAAGTTCGCAACACCCTCTGGCGTAACCTTACCGTCGGCCGAGATCCCTTCGGGCAACCCCGGCACCTTGCGGTCTACCTCTTTGGCCAGGCGGCGCTCGACCTCATCCCTTATCCTGCCCTCCGAGGAGCGCACCTCGCGCTCCACCCGAGGCCGGATCTCTGCCCGCAGCCGCTCCTCGGTCCCGGGAGGGACGGCGCCATAGGTAGCCTCTATCTGTGAGAGTTCCTCGTTCACTGCTCTGTCCGTCTCGTTCAGCGTCTGCTCTTCGATCTGCCGCTGCACGAGCCCGTCCACCCTTGCTGCGGCCTCCTTCCTCGCCTGATTGCGGGCGTCGGCGACGCGCCCCGCGTAGTCCTCCGCAGCCGCTGCTGCTATCGTGTAGGCGCTCTCGACGCGGGAGACACCGTCGGCGCCGCTGATGCTCTCGCCGAGCTCTCTCGTGTCGGAGAGACCGCGGACGCTGAGTGGGTCATCCACGAAGGTGGCGACGATCTCCATCGGGTTGAGTGCGGCGTACTCGAAGTTCCGCTTCAGGATGTCGTCTCCGGCGCGCGACTCGTACTCCTGCGGCAAGACGGTCGCCTCGGGGATACCGACCCTCATGTGGCCGACCGGGTAGAGCAGGGTCCCAAGGATCGCGGCCGCGAGCAGGATCACGGTGAGAGGATGTCGCATCACGACCTCGGCGCTGCGGCTCCAGAACGCCGAACCCGCCCCATCACTGCGGTGCCTGATGGCGAGCCTGTTGATCCTCGGTCCGAGAACACCAAGGAGGGCAGGGAGAAGTGTGAGCGCCGCCAGAACGGACACGAAGACAACGACAACGCCGGCCACCCCGATCGACCGCATGAACATAAAGGGGAAGAAAAGCAGGCCGGAGAGCCCGATCAACACCGCCGTCCCCGAGAAGAAGATGGATCGTCCTGCGGTCGCCACCGTGCGTGGCACGGCCTCCACGGTCGGGTAGTCCTCGAGTTCCTCCCTGAAACGGCTAACGAAGAACAGCGCGTAGTCTATGCCGAGCCCGAGACCGAGCATCGTCGAGAGCGTAAGCGTGAACACGGACATGTCGTAGATGCCCGCAATGAAGTACAGTGCGGCGAGCGCCGTCACCACGCTCGCGCCCCCGATCAAAACCGGCACACCGGCGGCGACGAGCGTGCCGAAGGCGAAGACGAGTATGATCACGGCGAAGGGGAAGGCGTATTTCTCAGCATCCTTCACGTCCTCGTTGCTAGCCTCCTCGAGGTCCTGATAGACGGCCGGCGCCCCTGTTACGTAGGTATCGAGCTTGTCGGAGCGGACCTTGCTCCTAACCTCGTCAACCACGTTGCGAGTCGCGTCGATAGAGACATCGGAAGTGACCACCGCGTAGGACTTCTCCCCATCCTCTGAGATAAAGCGAGAATCTTTGGAGCCGGCGTATGAGATGACCTGGCGTACGTCGTCCAGCTTGCGTACGCCCGCGAGCGCATCCTCCTGGGCCCTCTGGAACTCTTCGCTGCGGGCGGGGATACCGTCGCCGGTAAAGACCACCGTCAGGGTCGCTGGCGAGAGGCCGAACTCGCCCGACATTAGGTCCTGCACCCTCTCGGCCTCCGAGTTCGCGCCTTCGAACCCACCGCCCTTGAGTTGTCCCGAGAGCCCCGGGGCGAAGAAGGAGCTCGAGATCAGGACCATGCCCCAGAACATCAAGATTGCCCACCGGAAGCGGTAGGCGAAGACGCCGATGAAATGGAATACGCTCACCCTGGCTGGTAGCCCTCTCTAAACGCCGCGCTCACCGGCGCTATGGTACTCGACCCGAGGAGAAGGAATGGTGTTCTCCAACACGAACCAGTGAGCTAGTAGGTGAGGTTCGCGAACCGCCCCTACTTCCCGCGGGGCAGGGTCAGGGCGAGGATAAGCCCTGGCAAGGGCAATACGGCTATAACGAGCATCGTCAGGGAGAGGCCCGCGTTATCCGCGACGAGGCCGAGCAGCGGCGCCCCGACACCGCCCAGCCCGATAGAGAGCCCCATCGTTAAACCGGCCGCGAGGCCGATGCGTCCGGGCAGGTACTCCTGTGCCATAACGACGGTTATCCCGAACGTCCCCACCGTAGCCGCCCCGGCTAGGATGAGCACCGCCATGCCGAAGAAGGGACCGACGAGCGTGAAGCAGAAGACCAGAGGTGGCAGCACCAACATCGAGACCACGAGTACCGTACGTCTGCCGAACCTGTCGGCGAGGGGACCCATTGTCAGGGTACCTGCAGCTCCGCCGAAAAGCATCAGCGTGAGTGCCGTGTTCCCGAGCGCCGGGGACACATCGAGCACGCGCTCGTAATAGGAGGCGACGAAGGCAACGAGCCCGAAGTACACGAAAGACCGCACTGTGACCACCCCGATCATAAGCACGAAGGGGCCCCAGTGTTCGGGCGCATTGGCCACCGTCTCCCTTTCGCTCTCCACCGCCTCGGGTCTGAACCCCAGCATCCGTGGCAACTCGTGGAATAGCACGGCGGCCATAATGACGGCTGGCACTGCGAGGAACACGGCTCCTGGCAACCCGAAGAGAATGACGAGCGGCGTGGCCAGTGCGGGTCCGAGGGCGAAGCCGGCGTTACCGCCCACGGAGAAGAAGCTCATCCCGCGTGCCCGGCCCGATCCGGATACGTAGTTGGCGAACCTCGCCGCCTCGGGGTGGAACGCGGCCACACCGATACCGCTCAGAACTACACAAAGCAGGATCAGGGGATAGCTCGGCGCCAGGCCAACAAGCGCCATTCCGCACCCGGCGAGCAAGACACCGAGAGGCATGAGGGCGGGCACCGGCCTTCTGTCCGAGAAGATGCCAAACAAGGGCTGCACGATCGACGAGCTCACCGTAGCGGCGAACAAAATGGCCCCGGCCGCGGCCAGGGAGATACCCCGGTCCGCGATCAAAAAAGGCAGCAAAGCAGCTACGGCTCCCTGATTGAGGTCCGTGAACAGGTGGCCAGCCGACAGCACCGCCATCGCCCGCCGGTCAACGCCTTTGTTGGGGATCTCGCTCAATACAGGATCCTTCTGAAGTAGCGGCAGTCGCCGAAAATCCTATCAGCCTTCTGAAATTTCGTAGGGCGCGAGCGCCAAAACGCCGCCGGCGCGAAGCTCAGATAGCGCCAGCCACATCTCCCCGAGCGCGTCCAAAAGGGTCTGCGCGGGCTCTGGGGGAAGAGGCCGTACGCCTCGGGGCGGATTGACCTTCGTCAGCACCCCTGGTACATCCCGATCAATGCCACCGAGCTCCCTGGCCTTGCTTAGCGCATCTCTGAAACCACCAGTCTCGTCGACCAGCCCGAGTTCCAACGCCTCGATACCCGTCCACACCCTTCCGCCTGCCATGCCTTCGAGGTCCGTAAGATCGTTCCCGCGCCCCCTGGCGACACGGTCCTTGAACTCGGTGTAGATGCGTCCGATCTGGCCCTCTATCACCCGCATTTCGTCAGGACTGGGCCGGCGGCTGGGATCGAGGAGGCCGGCACGGGCCCCCCTTTCCAGGGCGACGGGGCTGATACCCAGCTTCTCGTAGAGTCCGAGCGCGACGGGACGGATGGCCAGCACGCCTATAGAACCCGTGAGCGTGCCGCGGCGTGCGACGATGTGGCTCGCCGCTGCCGAGACGTAGTAGCCTCCCGAGGCGGCCGCGTTTCCCATAAGAACGACGACCGGTTTTTTGGCACTGAGGCGTTCGACCTCACGCCAGATCAGATCCGAAGCCAGCGCGTCGCCGCCGGGCGAGTCGACGTAGAACAGTACGGCAGCGACCCTCCGGGCCTTCTCCGCCACCCGCAGCGCGGCGACTACGGACTCGCTCCCCGCCTGCTCCCCCCCGACGAACGGTAGCGGCAAGGGCAGTCTCCTACTTCGGCCCCGCACTATAGCCCCTGAGAGGGTGACGAGCGCGACCTTTTTTCGCGACCGCCTCCTGTAAGGCATGCGCAGGGATCCCTGCGCCAGGCCCCACTCCGCTAATCTGGCGTGCCGTTCCTCCGACCCGAACCTCGTCGGCAACTCGTCCTCGTAGAGGACACCGTCGAGCAGGTCTTCCGAGAGGGCCTCCGGCGCGCCATACGGGGCCAAGTCTATCTTTGCGCGAACCTCCTCGCGAGAGAGACCTCTGCCTTCGGAAATCGCACCGACCACCTCCTCGAAGCGGCTATCGAGTAGCCGCCCAGCCTGCTCGCGGGACTCGCGTGAGAAGTCGTTGCTGACGAACCGTTCACCCGCTGACTTGTAAGGCGAGACGGCGACGACCTCGACCTCGAGGCCGAGGTTGTGGAGGGCGTCTTTGAGGAAATCTACCCTGGCGCGCATACCAACGACGTTCAGGTCGGCGAGCGGGGTAGCCAGGATCTCGTCCGCCGCGCACGCCAGGTAGTAGGAGCGGATGTCCGCGGAATCCGCGAAATAGGCCACGACCCGGCCGCCGCGTGACCGGAACGCGAGGATCTCGCGACGCAACTCTTCGATGGCGGCCCACCCGGCATCGAGTTTCTTGATGCGCAGCACGACCCCGCGCGGACGCCCGTCGGCGGAGATCCTGTCGAGCCACAGGCGCAGCCTCTCCAGCGTCGGTGGGCTCGGTCCCCGAGACAAGCGGCGCCGGAGGAGGCCAACAGGCGTCTCGAACTCGGCCAGAGGGCCACCGACCTCGATCCACACGTACTCCGGCGGCCTGCCGAGTAGACGCGCGCGGGCGTTACGGATAAGGCGCCAGAGGTTCACCAGAACGTCGGCAAACAACGACATCTGGCAGCTATGGTACACCGCAGCACGAAAAACGCCGTATGGTAAACTCGGAAACAGGAATGGTTACTGATCACCAGACAGCGCAGGAGGATACGTCAGGCGTGCTCGTACCCGACGTCAGGGAGAAGCTACGCAGGTCTGGCTACACCCTCACCTCCCAGCGCAGGGCCGTTCTCGAGGCCCTATTAGGAGCGAAGGGACACCCTTCAGCCGAAGACGTCTACCTGATCGTCAAGCGCGAGAACCCGCGCGTGGCGCTGGGCACGGTCTACCAGGCGCTCTCGGTACTGGAAGAGATTGGCGTTATAGGCTCCAAGCATTGGGCCGAGTCCCCAACGCGCTACGACCTCAACGTGGAGCCGCACCTGGACATCAGGTGCATCAGATGCGGAGAGGTCTCCGAGGTCCCCGGTGTCGCACTTGGCGGCGTGGAAGAGATCATCCGCAACAATACTCCTTACAGGGTCACCCGCGCGACGATGGTCCTCGAGGGCCTGTGCCCTGCCTGCAGTGACAGCGAGTAAGCAGGGACTTTACTGCAGGCCTGCCAGGAGTTACCCTTTCGACCAATGTGGTGTTGCGGGTAACATAGGAGAGGCGATCATGAGCGAGGATCCTAGGGATAAGGCGGCCGCGCTCGCTGAGGGAATGGAGGCAGCCAGCGCCCTGATCGAGAACCTGGAGCAGGAGGTGGCTGCCCTAAGGAGCGACCTGGACCAGGCGGCCTCAGCGCTGAAGGCTGCGCAGGAGGAGGTCTCCTTCCGGGCCGGCGCGCTGGAGGAGAAAGAGAGAGCCCGCGTCGAGGCCGAAAGTGAGGCCGAGGACCTCAGGGCGGAGATCTCCAACCTCAAACAGAGGTACTCCGACGAGCAGCTCCGCCTCAGCAACGAGCACATAAACGAGCTCGCAGAGGTGCGCAACAGGCTCGAAGAGCAACGACGCACCGACGTGGATGCGGCCTCCTCCGAGACCCGCCTCGACACCATCAAGGAAGAGGGCAGGCGCGAACGCGAAGCCCTGGAGGCGCGATACAGGGAGGAGATCGAAGCCCTGAAGAACGCCTCCGAGCATTGGGAGGAGCAGTTAAGGACGTCTTACCAGGAGCAGGAGGCGCGCCACGCGGCCGAGCTCGAATCCGCCCGCAGCGCGGCCGCCGAAAGGGAGAATGCCCTCGAGCACTCTGTGAGAGAAGACTTCGAAAGGAGGCTGGCCGAGGAGCGGAGCGCTGCCGACGATCGTCAGACGGCGGCCGTGCAGGCCTTGAGGAGCGCAGCGGCAGAGAGGGAGTTGGAGCTCCAGAACGTGGTAGGAACGCAGCAAGAGGAGATAGAGTCGCTGCGCGCCGAGCTCGAAGCGGCCAGCCGAAGCTCGGAGGAACGGCGCAAAGAGGAGCTGCGGCAGTTCAAGGCGCTCGCTGAGGCGCGCGAGAACGACCTGAGAAAGACGCACGCGACCAGGCTCGCCGAGGCGAAAGAGTCGGCTGATAAGAGGGTCGCGGCGATCCGGGCCCAGAGAGAGGCTGACAACAGGGCGCTCAGGGCGCGCCACGAGCAGGAGACGGCGCGCCTCAGGCGCGAGCACGAGGAGCAACTCGTGGCCGAGGACGAACGCAGGAAGGCGGAGACATGGGCACTCGACGAGCGGTTGAGGGAAGCCGCGGTCCAGCGTGAGACCGAAATGCGCGCCTACACGGCCCGCCTGACGGAGCTCGAGGCAGCCAGGCTGGCCCAGAAGTCCACCTCACAAGAGGATCTGGAGCGGGTGGTAGAGCGTTTCGGGGCGGAGATCTCCGACTTCGAGAACCGCGTCACCGAGCTGGAAGGGGCCCTGGAAGAGTCCGAGGCTCGCAGGAACGAGCTGGAGACCGTACTCGGCGAGATCCGCGCCAGCAGTGAGGAGTCATCCGGGATCACAGCCAGGCCCGACAATGCCGCACACGGAGAACCGAAAGGGCCTCTGGAGGATATCGAGGCGCAGAACATACTTGCCGAGGAGAAGGTCGAAGACCTGGAAGCCAGACTTTCTGAGGCAAGAGAAGAGAGCCAGCGCAACGCCGAAGAGCTACAAAGAGCCCTGGAAAGCCTCGACCGGCTCTCCGACCCGGCACGCCGGCTCAGGGAGGGCATAGCGCTGTTCAACGAGAGCGAGCACGCGAGGACCGTAGCGTCCATCTCGAAGGCCTTCGGCCTCCCTAGGGTCCACGCAGCCCTCGACGACACGGCCCCAGGGAGACCAACGCTAACGTTCCTCTGGGGCGACATGGCCTGGCGCCGCTACGTCTCCGACCCGACAGATGGGGTCGAGGAACCCAGGGTCTACCTCACGGGTACGGGTGAAGACCCGGCCGAAGTCGAGGCGTCGAGCCGGCAGCCCAACGCTAGGATGGACTCCAGGGGGCGTTTGATGATCGGCGTCCAGGCCCGCTAGCCGGGGCTAACGGTGGCGCCGCGCGACCTTCTGGTTGTGGGCATAGAGCGCCTCCCCACGGAGGGCCCCTACGTAGGACGCCGTGCCCGAGACGACGAGGAAGCCGGCCACGAGCCCCGCGGCCCAGGTACCATCGACGCCTGGCAGAAACCCTTTACCCAGCACGAAGTTGAGCACCAACGAAAGAACGAAGGCTATAGGGACGACCAGAACCCCGTGCAGCCGATGCAGAAAGGGCGCCTTGTAGCTGGCGGCCATCCCCCCGAAGTAGAACGAGAACGCGGCGGCGAAGACGAGCAAGATGAGCGGGAGGGCGGCGGGGCCTGCGCGCTCGAGCCCGAAGAAACGTGTGAGGACCGGCGCGAATATCCCCTGCACCACGAGTAGACCGAGCACTAGCGCCAGCAGCAACCCGATCCCGACGGCCATGATGCTTCTCATAGAGATCATTCTAGCAGTCCCCCAGCTCGCCAGGGTGGCGCGGTTCACGGTGACGGCCCGCCCGTTCGGCTTGTAGGTCACATTGTTGCGTAGTACGCTCTTGCTTCGTGAGAAAACGCACGCTGACCCGCAGAGACTTCCTCAAGATGACCGGCGCCGGGATGGCCGGGGCGACGCTGATCGGTACCACAGGCTGCGACCTCCCAGAGCGCATCCGCAACATCACACTCGATCCCCCCGGCGTCAAAGAGGATACTAACGTGGTGCTTATCATCATCGACAGCCTGAGGAAGGATCACATCGGCGTCTACGGCAACGATAAGATCCGGAGCCCCAACCTTGATGCCCTCGCCAAAGATAGCTTGCTTTTTACCAAGGCATACCCTGAGTCCATACCGACGATCTGTGCTAGGAGGGCCATACACACGGGCCTCAGGACTTGGCCTTTCAGAGACTGGGTACCGCCCAAGGGTGAGGACATAATCCTGCAGGGCTGGGAACCGATACCCAACTACCAGACGACGCTCGCCGAGATGATGCAGGCGGCGGGGTACGGAACCTACTTCGTGACGGACAACATGCACCAGTTCAAGCCCTCTTACAACATTCATCGTGGCTTCGACGTCTTCGACTTCTTCCGCGGCCAGACCACTGACAATTACAGGCCGGCGTGGACATACCCGAAAGACAAGGTCGCCCAGGCCCTTCTCAAGGGCAACATCCCAGCCATGACGGGCCAGATGCGCCAGTACTTCGCCAACGTGAAGGAGCGTAAGACGGAGGCCGACTGGTTCTCACCCATGGTCTTCTCCCAGGCCGCGGACTACCTCGAAGTCTTGAGCAAGGGTGGGCCTTTCTTCCTTACCGTGGACAGCTACGATCCGCACGAGCCCTGGGACCCGCCCGAGAGGTACGTCGAGATGTACGACGACGAGCCCTACAACCTCAAGGAGCCGTTCTCGGTGATCTACGGTCCGAGCAGCTACCTGCTGCCGAGGGAGCTCGAGAGAATGAAGGCGCGCTACTCGGCTGAGGTCACCATGACGGACCGCTGGTTGGGGCGCTTCCTCGACAAAATGGAAGAGCTAGGCCTCTTCGATAACACGCTCCTCATACTCCTCTCCGACCACGGCGTCGCCCACGGCGAGCACGGCTACACGGGCAAGCCGGACAACGTGCTCTGGCCCGAGGTTACCGACATTCCGTTCTACATAAGGCACCCTGAAGGCAAGGGGGCTGGACAGACGAGCGGCTACTACGCCTCCACCCACGACGTCGCGCCAACGATACTCGGGTTCCTCGGGATCGAACCTAGGCAGGAACTGGACGGCCAGGACCTCTCCGTCGTGCTCGGAGGCGGGAAGCCCGAGGCGAGACCCCACTTTACGATCGGCTACAACGACCATGTCTGGGCCCGCGACGACCGCTACGTCATGTTCAGCACCAACCAGGGCGCCGACGCCAAACTCTATGACGTGGAGCAGGACCCTGGTATGCACAACGACATAGCGGGGGTCGAGCCCAACGTAGTCAAGCGGATGTTCGAAGGCTACATAATCAGGGACGCCGGCGGCCCCCTGCCCACCTACGACTATGGCACCGCCGCAGGATAAGCCGGTACATCAGCCCTCGGAGCCTCTCGCCTGAACCTGGAGCCGACCCGATCGCGGGCTCGGGTCGATTCCCCGCCTCCACTTCGGAAAAAGAGGCCATGTCCACGCACTCGGGTGAACAAGTGTCGCTAGTCCGTCTGCCGGCCTTTAGAAGCCCTCTCGGGACGCAGCCACAAACTCACGTGCGCCGGTTGTATCGTCTCCCTGACCACCTCTATGAGATCGTCGGTCAAGGCATCGAGGTCCGTCTCGCTCGTCAACTTCGCGGAAAAGGCCTCCAGAGTCTTCCTCGCATCGTACTTCCTACGGTAGAAGCGCCGATCGACGAACCCTTGGATACGGCGGCGCAGAGGGCTGAACAAAGCGGCGATGGCTAGAGTGGAGGCCACGACCGCGAGGGTGGACTGCTGGCCTGTAAGCAAGACGAAGACTCTCTGCAACACTACGATGCCACCGAAGTAGAGGACGATCAGCGTAGCCGTGAGTGAGCCGTAGACGAAGGTACGGTTTATGAGGATGTCTATCTCGTAGAGCCGGTAGCGCAAGATCGCTATACCTATGGCTATGGGGCCGCCCAAGCCACCGATTGCCACGAGCAAATAACTAGCCCACAACCCCCACGACCTCTCTGCCAACCAAAAGTAGTAGAAGCCGATTTGGAGGCCAGCGGCGATAAAGAACAACGGCCCAACATAGAGCAGCCACTTGATCTGCTGGAGCTCTATCCCCCTCGCATTGCGCCGCCCCACAATCACGGAGCCTGCCGCGACTCCTCCGAGAAGAAGTACAGAGAGTTGAACCGGGGAGGGAGGCGCATTGAAGCCGACATCCGGCGAGATGGCCGACGACCATATCATCGCCGCTGAAATCACGGCCACACTCACCCACGTGAAAGTGCGCCAGCGCCTGTTGGGCAACCGGCCAGTTGGGAACAGTAGGAGCAAGAACACGATGAGGCCGATGAATAGCATCCAGAACCAACCCTGGAGCCAAAGCATCGCCCTACCGCCCAAAAGCCCGTGCGGATGCGCCAGTAGGGCGTACACGGCGTACTCGCCAGCGAAGTGGTCCACCGCCACAATAAGTCCAATTGCACAACAGATCCAGCCGATCGGATGGTTGGGCAGGCGCGAGGCGATAATTGCGCCGATCACCGAGTAACCCACCGCGAGGGAGGTCAACTCGGGCCAGAAGACGTAGGCGGGGGTATTCAACCTCACATTCAGTTAAGAGAAGGAAGTTGAGGGCTGTGAGCGTCAAGGAGAGCGCACATGTAGCTCAAGCGAGCCAGTAGGCAAGGCGCTGGCTTGCACCGTCGACACTTCGACCCTGTTCTATTGCCCCTTCTGTCACAACGCTACTCTACAGTACGATCGTCTCTCAAGCGTTACGACAAACGTTACGAGAAGGAGTGCTTACAGGATCTCGTCTCTACTCTTTCTGATCCCCGATTGCCTCCCTCACCCGCTCGACCGCAGGCGGGATCACCTCACCGATACCCCTCCACACCCGCAGCGTCGCCGCCCTATCGTAGGGTGTCTTGCCCCGGTTGACCAGAACCACCCGGGCCCCGGATCTGAGTGCCAGGCCTACGAGCGAGGCCGCCGGCTGCACCATGAGCGAGGAGCCGAGGACGAGCATCAGGTCGCAGCGGCGGGCGTGGTGGTCGGCCAGCATCAACTCTGTCTCCGGCAACGGATCTCCGAAGTTCACCACCGAGGAGATGAGCCGCCCACCGCAGTCGGCGCACTCCGGCTGGCCTGGCACCGGCTTCTGGGTGCGGTAGGCCGGGCCCCACCGACCCCTGTCCCACCCTACCTCCTGCCTGGTGTAGAGTCGGTAGCAGTCGAGGCAGCGTAAGAGCTGCCCATTACCGTGTAACTCGGCCAAGAACTCGGGGTTGAGGCCGGAGCGGCGGTGGAGGTTGTCGGTGTTCTGCGTGATGAGGAACCGGAGCTTGCCGAGCCGCTGGAGTTCGAAGAGAGACAGGTGGGATGCGTTGGGCGCTACCTCACCCGGCGGAACCCGCCACCTTGGTGCCGGCAGGCCGGCATCGCGCCGTGTCCACACCCCCTCAGGGCCGCGAAAGTCGGGGATACCCGAGTCGGTGCTGATGCCAGCGCCCGTGAAGGCGACCATGTGCTCGGACCCGGTGCTCCACCGGGCGATCGTCCCAATGTGCCGTTCGAGGCGTCGTTCTTCGGTTATAGTATTCGCCGCTGCAACTAGACTACTGCTCCCAGCGGCCCTCGGCTTTGGCACGCTCCACCTCCCGCAAGCCGGCGGGTTTCATCCTGCCCTCCTCGATCAGCTTCCTCACCTTGCCGCGGTTACCCTTCGACCACTTGCTCTTCGGCCGGCGCGGGGTGAACCGGAGCAACCAATACTGGTCGTCGAAGCGGCCCGCCTGGCTGTCGATCCAACCGTAGCACAGGGCGACCTCAAGGGTCTCTTCACAGAGACCCTCTCTAGATCTGAGCCCTTCCTGGTGATCTTGAGCCACAGTCCATCCGAGGTCGCATGGTGTTCTTTGAGCCACGCCTCCCACGCGCCGCGGGAAGCGAACGGGATAACAGGCAAGTCGGGCTTTATGGTTGTCATGGCGTCTCCTCTTCGCGGAGCTCCCACCCGCCGAAACTACGTACCATATGATTCTACCTACGAGCAGCACTCTTCCCCCGGCTACTCACCGACCCGCCGGTGCGAGAGTTCTCCGAAGTATGCCGGTTGAGTTTCACGTATGTCACCTTATGCTACGGCCAGACGATCGGGAATGATACACGAAGCAGATCCGTGAGGAAAGTCGTCGCCTGTGGAGTTGGTGTCGCTGGACGGTGTGATGGAGTCGCCGGAAGAGTGGGCTTTTTCCTACTCAAACGCCGAGATGGAGGAGGCGAACGCGTCTGAAATGGCCGCATCGGACGCGATGCTGATGGGGCGAGTCACGTACGAGCGAATGGCCGCCTACTGGCCCAACCAACCGGGCGGCACGCCGATGGTGGACTTCCTGAACGGCGTGCCCAAGTACGTCGTCTCGACGACCCTGGATGAGGCCGCATGGAGCAACGCGGTCATACACACAGGAGCTATAGGTCCCGTCTACGCCGACG
>DASTKM010000008.1:0-27589 GCA_035715885.1 Rubrobacter sp. | reverse complement strand
CTCTTCGGGAAGGTTGACCCGCCTGTTTCCGAGGACCGACTCAAGTTCCTTGATGGCTGCATCCGCCATCCCGACCATCGTCTCCGCCTCCCTCAATGTCTCCTCGCGCTCCCTGTTCGAGAGGCTCTGGATGCGGTTCAGCCGGTTCTGGTGTTCATCGAGGCAGTGTATAAAGTCCCTGATACCCACGGGGCAGGATTATATCGGTTCAGGAGCGTGACTCCAGGAAGATCTCTCGCGTCACCTCAGCCGAGCCCTGTCTGCGGGCACGCTCTTCGGCGAGTCTGCGGGCCCTGCCCCGCAGGAATAGCGGCACCTCTGATACCTCCTGCAACGCCCCGTCGGTCCACTGTATGCTGGCCTCCCCTGCTGGCTCCACACCTATCTCTCGCAGGACGTTGTCGAGCGCGTCGGCAAGAACGCTTGACCCGGCGTAGCCCATGAGCGGTCGCCCGACGAAGGGCCTGTCAGTGACAGGAGGGCAGAGAGGGAGGAAGGGTACACCGAGGGAGTCGGCCACGTCCTCTTCCAGATGTGTCCCGATGATCAGGTCGGGCTTGGCGGCCTCGATACGGGATGCGACCTGATCAGGATCGTCTTCGACGAAAGCCCCTTCTGTGAACGTGTGGGCGTGGAAGAGGAAATCCCTTTCCAGGTGAGTCAGATACGTCCCGCAGGCGATAATTTCCAGCCCGACCTCGCGGGCCAGGGCGTAACCGAGGCCAAGAGGGTAAGTGAAGTCCCCGAATATGGCGACCCTGCGGTCTTGGAAGGTCTCGGGTGGTTCCAGCCGCGCGTACCAAGGGAGCTTCGCCGTGCGGGCCAGCTCGGCCCAGATCGCACGCTGCACGGACTTCGGGTCGAGTTGGCACAATTCGCCGACAGACCGCAAGACCGCGCCAGTTCCTGCGGCGCCGATCATAGGGGTCGTCACCCGCGGCATCCCGAACACGTCTTGCAGGTAGAGCGTCGCTGACTCCCCGACCTCCCTGTAGAGGAGCACGTTTGCCCACCCGCGTGGGAGGCGGTCGAGGTCTCCAGCGTGCGCTCCCAGCGGCACCCTGGCATTTACCTCGACCCCGATCATATCGAGGAGCCGCTCGGCCTCGGCGTACTCGGCCGCCGCGCCTGGTCCGAAGATCGGTGGCCCGAAGAGGTTGACCGTAGGGTAAGGGCTCCTCTCGGGCCTGTGGTGCATCAGGGACCGGATCAGGTCCTCCAGCGCGAGCTCTGCGGCCTCGATCTCCCTCATGCCCGGACCCTCCCAGGGGAACGTCACCAATTTGGGGCGTCTCCCTGTCGCTTCTGCCTCGGGGAGATTGGTGATTGCATTCTCCGAGAGCAGGGACGCCTCAGAGCGGGCCACGATGAAGATCTCCGCTTTCGGGTGACGCCGGACGACACCAGAGAGGTCGCGGGCGAGATTCCCTGGCGCCATCGAGTCACCTGGCCCCTCGCGCAGTGGGCTGAGCGTGACCGGCGCCATCGCCCCGGTTCGCTCCCTGGCCCCGTAGAGCGTACGGAAGTACGCTTCGCCAGGTAAAGCCCTGAGCAAGGTGTGGACGCCCCCGATGCTCGCGGCCACCCGTAAGATACCGTAGCTCTGCGGTCCCTCGTAGACGCCGCGCAGCAGCTTCACAGGTTCAGTGAGTCGAGGGTCTCTGCGCGCTCCATGGTACGCACCAGGAGTTCGAGGATGCGACGGGACCCTCCGTATCCGTAGAGACCGGCCGCGATGAAGTCACGGGGCGAGCGGCACAGGTGTCCGCGGGCGACCAGGGGCAGTTGCAGACCGGGGCTGGAGATCACCACGTCCGGCCGACTCTCGTCGATCCGATTCGTCTGTCCCCTGTAGTCCGGCGAGACGACGACGTCGACGTCGGGGCCAAGGACCTGCAACTCGGCGGCCAGGAACCTGCGGTCCAGCCGCGGTGCGCCAACCTCGAGTACGACAGCCCCCGCGTCGGCGAGGAAGCGGGCGAGGGGGATCTCCAGTCCCGTGTCGCCGGTGAAGAAGATCCTCTTCCCCCTTATGCGGTTCCTCAAGAAACCTAGATCCTCCCACACAGATCTAGCCCGCACTACCTCGCTGGTCCGCGACCCGGCTTCCTCCGCAACGTCCTGAACGAAACGTGCCGTGCCGTCGACTCCGACAGGCATGAGAGTCTTGACCACCGTGGCCCCGCGTCTCTCGGCGACCGTTGCCGCTGAGGACAGGTTCGGATCCATCACGGCAACCACCGTGCCTTCCCCGAGGGGTGGAAGCTTGCCTATCCCGGATCCAGGGACGCTCCCTACTACCTCCACCCCGGTCCTGGAGAGTTCCGCGGCGAGCACCTGATCGGCACCCGGTGAGAGGACGCCTCCGAGCAGCACGACGGGGCGGCCGCCATTGGAGCCCGATGTTTCGGTGCCCCGTCTTAGAAAGCTGCCGAAGAGCCCGCCACGCTTCGCCCCAGAGGCGGTCTCTACGAGATCTGAGGTCTTCCTCTTCGGGCAGAGGTTCACCAGGGCGGCGAGGACACGGTCCTCTAGGTCGGTGGAGAGAATGCCAGGGACTTCGTGGGGTGCATCTGGATTCACCACCTCGGCCGGCACATCGAGCTTGCGGGTGACGAGCCTGGCCTCGAACGCGGCGTCGACACCGAGCGATTCCGCCGCTCGTCCCGCCACGAGCAGCACTAGCCTCGCGCCACGGAGTCCGGCGGCAATCTCTACGATGCGAGAGGCCAGAAGGCCTTGCTGCGGCGGGTCGTCGGGGTCGAGGACAGCGAAGATCACCCGCTGGTTGCGCCGGGAGCGGGGGAGGTTAGGGGATGGTGCTGACGGGAGGCACTGGACAAGGTGCGCTTCGGCCTGTGTACCGGCGATGACGATCAGGACATCAGGAAGCCTCTGAGCCAGGTCATTTACGGCATGCAAAGGGGGGAGAACGTCCGGTATCCCCGACTCGTTGAGGATCGTCACTCTACGTTCCTATCTAGCGGAGGTAGGTGCCTGACCTGCTCCACCTCGTCCCCACAGGAGGTACTAGTTTAAGGCGTTGAGGGTGTCTAGCGCTAGTGCCATCATGTTATCCACCGCGTTACGCAGTTCATCGTCGCTTATCCTGACTATCTCAGCGCCTATGGTGTCGGAGACGGTCAGCAGGCAGCCCGCCTTCACGCCGCGCATTGCGGCTATGGTGAAGATCGCTGCGGCCTCCATCTCGACGGCGAGAACCCCGAGGGCGCCCCACAATGTCGCAGGGTCTTCGGTGGGGTCGTAGAACAGGTCGGAACTGACTACCTGGCCGATGAAGGTCCTTCGCCCCGCGCTCTCTGCCGCATGGTGGGCGGCATGGACAACGTCGAAGTGGGCCGCCGGGGCGTATGGGACGCCGCGGGTGATCGAGGAGACCGTTCCGTCCTGCGGGGCAGCAGAGGTCGCGACGATGAGATCCCCCAGCCGTAGCTCCCTGCTGTACCCTCCGCAGGTGCCGACCCTGAGCAGGTTCCTCACCCCGAGCTGTATCAGTTCCTCCGTCACGATGGAGGCGCTCGGACACCCCATACCCGTGGCCTGGACCGAGACCGGTTTGCCCCTGTAAGTTCCCGTGTAGCCGAGCATCCCGCGCTCTTCGGTCACGAGCTTCGCGTCCTCGAAGAACGTCTCGGCGATGTACTTCGCCCGCAGGGGGTCGCCCGGCAAGAGAACGCTCTCCGCAAAATCTCCAGGCTCCGCGCGCACGTGAACAGGGCACATGGTCGACTCCCTTCGGTCGTCTAAGCACTTCAGCACCTCAGCACTTCAGCACGCGCCCTGTCGGGCGCTTGTCAGCATTTCAGCTTGTCAGCTTCCTGGTGCCGGTTCGCCGCCCGTGCGAGGAATCGAACTGCTTGCCTTCATAAACCACTCTCAAAGGAACCATCCCTCCGTCATTCATAGCCTGGCTGACAAGCCGCCTGGCGAAGCCTGGCGGCGTGCTGAAATGCTATTTTCACAGGCTATCCAGAATAACAGGGGGAGGCTCTACGGGCTCGTCGGAGATCTCGAGTGCCTCTACTACGAGGCGCCGAGCCAGCTCTGCTTCGCGTTCGCCGTAGAGGCGGGCTACGGGTTGGCCCTGTTGGAGAGGGTCTCCTGGCTTTACGAGGACTTCGATGCCGGAGCCTGGGTCGATTCGGTCGCCCTTTTGCTTGCGGCCGGCACCGAGGACGAGGGCTGCGCTGCCGATGCCCGACGCCCCGAAACGGGCTACGAAACCGCCACGCGGGGACTTTACTTCCCTTACCTCGGCCGAGACAGGGAGGTCTTCGAGGGCGTCTGCGTCGCCGCCCTGGGCCTTGACGAACGCTCGGAACTTCTCGTAGGCTGCACCCGAGGAGAGCGCATTTTCGACGGCAGCGGCCGCTTCCGGGATGCCTTTTTGCGTCAGGAGATGGGTGGCGACGTGGTTGACTTCGCTGACGAGGTCGTCGGGGACGGGCTCGTTCTTGAGTAGGCGGACGCTCTCGCGGACTTCCAGGGCATTGCCGACCGCGCTCCCCAGAGGATTGTGCATATCTGTGATCAGGGCCGATGCGTCGATGCCAAGGTCCTCGCTCAGGCGTACGAGTAGCTCGGCCAGCTGGCGGGCCTCTTCTATGGTCTTCATGAATGCTCCCGAGCCGTGCTTCACGTCGTAGAGCAGATGCCCCGCGCCGGTGGCGACTTTCTTGGAGACGATCGAGGAACCGAGAAGCGGCAGAGAGTCTACCGTGCCTGTCGTGTCGCGGAGGGCATAGATCTCCTTGTCCGCCGGCGCGAGATCCCCCGCCTCGATTATGGCGAGCCCTACCTCCTCGACCTGGTTCCTGAACTGCTCCTCGGAGAGGTTGCACGAGAAGCCGGGGATAGACTCCAGTTTGTCTATCGTGCCGCCCGACGAGCCGAGGCCCCGCCCCGCGAGCTTGGCTACGGGTGCCCCGCAAGCGGCCACTATGGGGAGCGCAGTGAGGCTCACCTTGTCCCCGACGCCGCCTGTGGAGTGCTTGTCCACGCACTCAGGGAAGGAGTAAATCTCTCCGGATTCGGCCATCACCCGTGTCAGCGCGAGTGTCTCCCCATAACTCATTCCCTGGATGAAGATCGCCATGAGTAGCGAGGCCATCTGGTAGTCGGGCACCTTTCCCGTAGCGTAGCCTTCTACCACGTCCTGGATCAGCCCGTGGGATAATTCCCCGCCGAACTTCTTGGCCTCTATGGCATCGAGTATCGCGTTCCCTGAGCCCATACGGTCCCTGCCTTGGATCAGCGCTGCTGTCGTGCCATTCTAGCGGGTGGACGAATCTCTGGCTCCCTACACGAAGCTCCTGCCCGGTAGCCCGCCTTTTTCGACTCCGAGCCACGCGGCGACGGAGGCTCCGACATCGGAGAAGCTTTCGCGAATCCCGAGGTCGCGTGTATCACCGCCGCCCATGACGAGGAGCGGCACCCTCTCGCGGGTGTGGTCCGTTCCTCTGAAGGTGGGATCGTTGCCGTGGTCTGCGGTGATGATCATGAGGTCTTCTGCGGTTAGGGCATCGAGCAACTCGGGCAGCCGCTCGTCGAAGAGTTGGATGTTTGCGGCCATACCCTCGGGGTCACGGCGGTGGCCGTAGCTGGCGTCGAAGTCCACGAGATTTGCGAAGATCAAACCCGACTCGACATGGCCCAGCGCATCCAGGATCGCGTCTACTTTGGCCGCATCGTCGGGCGGGGCGGGCAAATGCTCGGTTATGCCACGGCCGTCGAAGATGTCCTTGATCTTGCCGACGGCCACTGTCTCGTGGCCCGCGTCCTTTATGCGGTCCAGATAGGTCTCCGAGGGTGGTGTTATGCCGTAGTCGTGGCGGTTCTCGTTTTCGCGGACGTAGGCGCCAGCCCTCCCGTGGAAGGGACGGGCGATGACCCGTTCGACCATGATCTCGCCCTCGGAGATGAGCATCTTGTGGGCCTTTTTGGAGGCCTCATACAGCTCATCTAGTGGGATCACGCCGGTGTGCGCGGCGATCTGGAAGACGGAGTCGGCTGAGGTATAGAGGATCCAGGCCCCCGTCTTTTCCTGCTCGGGGCCGAGTTCCTCTATGATCGTAGTCCCCGAGGCCGGCCTGTTCCCAATGACCCCGCGCCCGGTCTCGTTTTCGAAGCGAAGCAGCACGTCTTCTGGAAAGCCTTCCGGGTAGGTAGGTAGCGGGTCTTCGAGTACGAGGCCCATCATCTCCCAGTGTCCTGCGAGGGTGGCCTTGGCCGCTGATAGCTCGACCATCAGGCCGTGGGAAGCCGCAGGAGAGGCGGAGTGAGCTATGCCTTCTATCTCCTCGATGTTACCGAGCCCGACGGCCTGGAGGTTCGGCGCTCGGAGGCCGCCTGTGGACCTTGCCGTGTTCGCCAGCGTGTTGGCGCCCTCGTCTCCGAAGTCCGCCGCGTCCGGGGCTTCGCCCGCGCCGAGGCCGTCGAGCACGATCACGACCGCCCTGCTTCCCATCAACCTCCTTTCTGCTCCTCGATCATCTTAGCGCCTTCATCCGTTCGTCGCCGGGCTACGTAGGGTAAGTAATACTTCAGACGACGAGCTGAGGAGTAGCATGGGCTCCAACTACAAGGTGCGAGAGGCGAAAGTCGAGGACGCTGCAGAGATCTGCAGTCTCGCCAGGGAGCTGGCCGAGACGGTCGGTGACTCGCCGTCTGCGGAAGAGGCCATAAGGGCGAGGCTCGAGGAGCTCCTGGACGAACCCAGGGCGCAGGTCCTCGTCGCCGAGAACGAGGCCGGGATCGTGGGGGGGGTGAGCTTCTGGATCAAACCCGACCTCGCCCACGGCGACACCGTCGTCGAGGTGCCGATGCTCGTCGTCGCAGAGGATCACAGACGGGCCGGGGTGGGCAAGCTCCTGATGGAGGAGGTACGCAACGTCGCTTCCCACAACGACGCGTCCCAGATCGAACTTGCCGCCACCCGCGCGAACGTAACGGCCCGCGAGTTCTACCGCTCTCTGGGCTTCGTCGAGACCGACGTGGTCTCGCTGGAGTTCGTAGGTTCTCAGGAAGACCCGCCCGACCCCGAAGAATGAACCTTGGTCGGGCCTGGATCAGGCAACGCTCAGTAAGTAGTAAGCCGCCCCGAACACGACCCCGATGGCCGCGCAGAACAGCACGGCCCTAAGCCTTCCGACCTCATGTACTTCAGCGAGCCCGAGCGGTATGATCACCAGCCCTGAGTAAGCCGCTCCCAGAGGCCCGAGCATAGGGACTGCGGCGAAGGGCAGGTAGAAACCGAGCGGGTACGCTAGGACCCTCCAGGTCACCATGTACCCGTGCCGGCCACCGAGGACGCCGAGATGGTAGAGGCCGGCGAGGAGGAAGGATAGCGGCAGTGGCAGTACGACCGCTACTAGCGCAGGAGGGAGCCCCCAGAAGGGCAGCCACAAGATCGCGGTGGGGAGGCCGGAGAAGATGAGAAAGAGGGCAGGCGCCCTGATGTCCGGAATCCTTGGCAAGAGCTCGAAGAACCTGACCGGGTGCACGAGTAGCATCGCCAACGTTCGCGCGTAGCTCGAAACAGGCCGCGAGACATCCCACTCGCTGGCGCCGCCTCGGATGGTGTCACGCGTGTAGCCACGCTTAGCCACGGGCTGAGTATACAGAGGACCATCGGGTAGGGCGGTGTGCGTAGTATTCTGCACTGCGATGAATCCCTCCTCCAGCGACAGGATCAGATATCTCGAGCAGGGCGGCGCGGCTTTGCTCGGGGGAGCGGTCGCGGTCCTCGTCGGCATCCTCTACATCGGGACTCTGGCACCGACGGTCCTGCCTTACGGAGCTCCTGACACGCTCGACTCCCCGATGCTCCAGACCGCGGTCCCGGTGCTTGGGGTAGGCCATCCGACCGGCTACCCAACCTACATGATGCTGACACACTTCTTCACATATCTGCCATTCGGGGACCCCGCCTACCGCGTGAACCTCGCCTCCGCCGTCTACGGCGTCGCGGCGGTGCTCCTCGTGTACCTCGCGGGGTTGCGGTTGGCAAGACGGGCCGTCGCAGCGGCGGCCGGCGCTCTGGCTTTCGGGCTCTCAGGAGCATTCTGGAGCCAGGCTGTGATCGCCGAGGTCTACACCTTCGAGGCACTACTCGTTGCGCTGGTCATCCTCTTCTTGTTCCTCTGGAGAGACCGCCGCGAGGGCCGATACCTGCTGCTCTCTGCCTTTCTGGTCGGTCTCTCCCTCACCCACCACCTGACGAGCGTTCTGCTGGTCCCTGCCACACTGGCCTTCGTTTTCTTTACCGACAGGCGCGTGTTTTCGAGGAAGGGGCTGATACTGAAGGGCGTCGGGCTCTTCCTGCTCGGCCTCCTTCCGCTCCTTTACCTCCCGATACGGGCTCTGATGCACGCGCCTCTGAACGAGGCTGACCCTTCGACCCCGTGGCGCTTCTTGCTACTCGTCACAGGCGGCAGCTTTCTGGCCGAATCTTCAGAGAAGGGGAGGCACTGCAGCCCTTCCAGCCTCACGCTCGCGGACACCTCGACCAAACTGGGGCTATTCGGGGACCATCTACTCGGGCAAATTCCTCTTGTCCTGATGCTGGTCGGAGTACTGGCTGCCGTCTATCTGCTCTTTGCAGACCGCGCGACGGCCATGCTCCTTGGCACGCTCTTCTTGGGGTGTCTCGTTCAGGCCGCTGTTTACCTGCAGTTGGCGATCGAGGACTTCTACGTATTCCTCATCCCCGCAATTCTGACTTTCGGACTGTGCATCTCGGCGGGCCTTGGAGCACTGCTGCGATTGGTGGAGAGCCTGACCATCGGCTCTACCGCCAGAGGTGCCCTTCTCGTAATCCTCTCGACCCTGATGCTCCTCGTACCACTTCTTGGCGTGCCCGGCTCCTACGCCGCGCACGACCGTAGCGAGGATTATGGAGGACGAAGGATGATCGGGGCCGTGGTCAGCGATGTCGAGAAGGACGCCACGGTGCTGCATCACAGGAGCCCTCTCTGGTACATGGTGCTCGTGGAGGGGCGAAGACGGGATCTCACCCTGATGGACCCCTTCTGTACATCCTGGGACCGCCACACCGATGTCGTCTGGCCTGACCAGATCAGCGCTGCCGAGGCCGCCGATCGCTACGGCACCGACGACACCACCGGTGTCGAGTCCGCCCGCGAGGCCGCACAGACGGGCCCCGTCTACCTACTGGCTAACGGCCGTGCCCGAATGGACTCCTTCCGCGAGGCGGGTTTCGATGTTGTACCGGTCGAGAGGGATGGTTTCCTCTACGAGCTCGTTCCCCGAAGCCGCGGGTAGACTGCGCTAGAGGTGCGCATGTCTCGTAGGGCATCCCGGATCATCTATAATCGGGCAGAGTCAGGCATACGAATTTCGGAGAAGAGGTTACGAAGATGGCGAACGATCCCTTCGGTGCGCGCACGACGCTGAAGACTGGTTCCGGAGATGTAGAACTCTATAGCTTGAAGACCCTGGATAAGAATGTGGACGGGGACGTGTTCTCGCTGCCTTTCTCCATCCGGGTGATGCTCGAATCTCTCTTGCGCAACGCCGGTGGAAAGTTCGTCTCGAAAGAGGACGTCGAGGCGTTGGCCGAATGGCCCGAGTCGGTCGGCGGAGAGCTTGCGTACCTGCCCGCCCGGGTTGTCATGCAGGACTTCACCGGTGTGCCAGCGGTCGTCGACCTCGCAGCGATGCGGAGCGCGATGGCGAACGTGGGGGGCGATCCGAGCAGGATCAACCCGCTCGTTCCAACCGACCTCGTCATAGACCATTCAGTCCAGGTCGACGCTTTCGGATCTCCGGCTGCTCTCCAGTTCAACGCCGAGCGGGAGTTCGAGCGCAACCGCGAGCGCTACGAGTTCCTGAAGTGGGGCCAGCAAGCCTTCGACAACTTCTCTGTCGTGCCGCCTGCTACAGGGATCATCCACCAGGTCAACCTGGAGTACCTGGCGAAGGGTGTGATCGTAAAGGATGGAGTGGCGATGCCCGATACGCTCGTCGGCACCGACAGCCACACCACCATGATCAACGGCCTCGGCGTGCTCGGCTGGGGCGTCGGAGGCATCGAGGCCGAGGCCGTCACCCTTGGCCAGCCCTACTACATGCTCGTCCCCGAGGTGATCGGCTTCAAGCTCACGGGCGCTCTCAAGGAAGGCGTCACGGCCACAGATCTCGTGCTGACCGTCACCCAGATGCTGCGCTCGCACGGCGTGGTCGGCAAGTTCGTGGAGTTCTACGGCGAAGGTCTCAGCAAGCTCTCGCTACCCGACCGGGCCACCATCGCGAACATGTCCCCCGAGTTTGGGGCGACGTGCACGTTCTTCCCCGTAGACACGGAGACGCTCCGCTACCTGCGCGGCACGGGCCGTGATGAGGAGCTTGTCGAGCTGGTCGAGGCGTACAGCAAGGAGCAGGGCCTCTGGCGAACGGACGAGACACCCGAGCCACGCTTCTCGGAGACGCTGGATCTGGACCTGGAGTCAGTCGAGGCTAGCCTTGCCGGGCCGCGCCGCCCGCAGGACAGGGTCGCCCTCGACGACATGCAGCCCTCCTTCAGGCAGGCGCTGGCGGAGATGGTGGACCCCGACCACCCACTCCTGGGGAACGGTTACGAGGACGCCTACAACCATGCCGACGAAGAATCCTTCCCCGCGAGCGATACCCCGAACCCTGATATACCGGTCGCCCGCGGGGGGACCAACGAGGCCGAGGGCAAGGAGGGCGGCGCCATCTCCACGGGTGAGAGTCACACCGCGGACGACACCGAGTCCTTTCCTGCGAGCGACACTCCCGCAGGCGCCTCTGGCGTGAGCAATGAGGATGGGGGAGACCCCACGGCCGGCGGCGAGCCCGAGAATGGCAAGCCTGAGGCAGAACCTACGGGGGCCATCACCGTCACGGTGGACGGAGAGGAACTCTATCTCAGGCACGGCTCCGCCGTGATCGCCGCCATAACGAGTTGCACCAACACCTCCAATCCTTCCGTGATGATGGGTGCCGGCCTCTTGGCCAGGAAGGCCGTCGAGAAGGGGCTCTCAGTCGCGCCGCACGTCAAGACCAGCCTCGCGCCGGGATCCAAGGTCGTCACGGAGTACCTGCAGACTTCGGGGCTCCTCGATCCGCTCGAAAAGCTAAAGTTCGACGTCGTCGGCTACGGGTGTACGACCTGCATAGGGAACTCGGGTCCGCTGGCCGAGGAGATCTCCGCCGCCGTAGAGGAGAACGATTTGGTCGTGGCCGCCATTCTCTCGGGTAACCGGAACTTCGAGGGTCGCATCAACCCCGACGTCCGCGCGAACTACCTGGCATCCCCGCCACTCGTCGTCGCCTACGCCCTGGCAGGCACGGTGGACATAGATCTTTCCAAGGACCCTATAGGTGAGGACGATAGTGGCACCCCCGTGTATCTCCAGGACATCTGGCCTTCACAGGAGGAGGTGGCCAGGGAGATCGAGAACGCCCTCGACCCCGAGATCTATAGGGAGCAGTACGCCGATGTGTACACGGGCAACGAACAATGGAACGACGTGGAGGTGCCTAGCGGAGATCTCTACGAGTGGGACCCCGATTCGACCTACATCCAGGAGCCCTCGTTCTTCAAGGACATGGGACCCGAACCCGAAGACCTGGAGGACATAGAAGGCGCGTGCGTCCTCGTGAAGGTCGGGGACTCTGTGACCACCGACCACATCTCGCCTGCCGGCGCCATCCCTTCCAAGATGCCGGCGGGGCAGTACCTTATACAGAAAGGCGTGCACCCGCGCGACTTCAACTCCTACGGCTCCAGGCGCGGCAACCACGAAGTCATGGTGCGCGGCACGTTCGGCAATATCAGGCTCCGCAACCAGCTCGTGGACAAAGAGGGCGGCTACACCGTCCATCTCCCCGACGGTGAAGAGACCACGATCTACGAGGCCAGCCTGAAGTACGAAGTGGAGAACGTGCCGCTCGTCGTACTGGCCGGCAAAGAGTACGGGTCGGGCTCCTCGCGCGACTGGGCGGCGAAGGGCTCGTTCCTGCTCGGTGTCAGGGCCGTTATCGCCGAGAGCTTCGAGCGCATCCACCGCTCTAACCTGATCGGCATGGGCGTGCTGCCCTTGCAGTACGCAGAAGGCGAAAGCGCTGAATCCCTGGGGCTTAGCGGCCGCGAGTCGTTCGACATCTCAGGCCTTGCGGGCCTCGAGCCTGGCAAGCAGTTGACCGTCAAGGTCACGGGCGACGAAGGCGAAGCGAAGGAGTTCAAGGTGAAGGCGCGCGTGGACTCCCCGGTCGAGGTCGAGTACCTCCGCAACGGCGGCATCTTGCAGACCGTATTGCGACAGATGCTCGAAGAGTAGAGCCCGAAATAGGGAGGAGCCATGCCCGAGAAGGTCCTCGTTACACGTGAGATCCCGGCCGCCGGGCTCCGCGCCCTCGAGCCTTTCGATGTGAGGATCCTGCACGAGCGTCCGCCGGAGCGCGAGGAGCTGCTTGATGCCGTCCGCGGCGTATCCGGCGTGCTCTCGACCGCAACGGAGAAAGTAGACGGCGAGCTAATGGACGCCGCCGGTAAGGACTTGAGGGTGGTCGCCAACATGGCCGTCGGCTACGACAACGTGGACGTTGAGGCGGCGACGGAGAGGGGCCTCGTGGTGACCAACACGCCTGGTGTGCTCGACGAGACCACCGCCGACGTGGCGTTCATGTTGCTGCTCGCTGCCGCGCGCCGTCTAGGGGAGGGAGAGCGCCTGCTGCGCGCCGGACGTTGGGAGTGGTGGGGTCCGAAGCAGCTCATGGGCCGAGACGTGTGGGGCAAGGTGCTCGGCATCGTTGGCTTTGGCCGGATCGGGCAAGCCGTCGCCCGCCGCGCGAAAGGCTTCGGCATGGAGATTCTGTACCACAACCGCTCCCGGAAAGAGGATGCTGAGCAAGAGCTCGGAGCCCGCTACCTGGATCTCGACGAATTGCTGGAGTCCGCGGACTTCGTCTCGGTGCACACCCCGCTCTCCGGCGAGACCCACCATCTCATCGGGGAGGCGGAGTTGGGAAGGATGAAACCCGAGGCCATCTTCGTCAACACTTCGCGTGGCCCTGTGGTGGACGAAGCGGCCCTGGCCGACGCCCTCGCCGAGGGCCGTATCTTCGCCGCAGGCCTCGACGTGTACGAGGAGGAGCCACATGTCCACCCGAAGCTCCTGGAACTCCAAAACGTCGTCCTCGCCCCGCACATCGGCAGCGCTTCCGTCGAGACCCGCGACAGGATGGCGGCGCTCGCGGCTGAGAACATCGTCGCTGTACTCTCAGGCGAGGGGCCGAAGACGCCGGTCGGCAGGTAAAGAGCCCGGCCATGACGGAGCCGGTGCGCGACCGATGGGCACAGTGGCTCCTGGAGCGGCGCTTCGGCGGCGACACCGGGCAGCGGGAAAGATAGCTTCAGGGTCTGATCCCCTGGCGGGACCGGATACAAGAGAACGCCGCCGTGAAACGCGCTTTGCCGAGGTTTTCAACGGTGTTTTCGCCCGGACTGCGCCGCTAGAATCAACTCTATGGTGAGGTGTTCGACCACTGTGCTCCGACGACACCACGTCCCCATGCCGTGGGAAGTGTGAATACGGGCCTGACATCCGAGGGCGTCGCGGCGCTCGCGCCGGATGCGAAGGTGGCCGCCGCAGGCAAGAAGCTTGGCGCACCAAAGTTCTGGCAGGACCTCGGCCGCAATCAGGAGGCGCTTTGGGGCGAGTGCAGGGGCAGCGCGGTCTACCAGGTGCGGGTAGACCTCTCCGACCTGGCGGTGAAGTGCTCCTGCCCGAGCCGCAAACAGCCCTGCAAACACGTCATCGGCCTTCTCTTCCTGTCCCTCGAGGCCACACCTTCAGAAACGTCCTCGCCCGACTGGGTCACGGACTGGCTCGCCCGTCGCGCCGCCAGAACGACCGGCGGCAAACGCTCGAAGGGGCGAGACGAGGCCGCCGCGCCTGATCTGGTGGCGAGGGAAAGGCGGGAGAAGCAGCGGCTTTCGCGCATATCCGCCGGGCTGGACGCGCTCGGCCTGTGGATGGAGGATCTGGTGCGGCGCGGTCTCGCGGCAGCAGGGACGCAGCCGCCGTCGTTCTGGGAAGAGCAGGCGAAGCGCATGGTGGACGCCCAGGCTCCGGGCGTCGCTGCGCGCCTCCGGCGGCTCTCGGGATTGCCAAACTCCTCCCCGGACTGGCCAGTGAAGCTTCTCGACGGGCTCGGGCGACTCGCGCTCCTCTCCAAAGCTTTCAGCCGCCTCGATGTCCTCGATGATCCTCTCGTCGAGAGCGTCAGGGCGGAGGTCGGTATCTCGCTCCCGCAGGAGGAGGTCCTGGAGCGTGGCGAGAGGGTTGATGACCGCTGGATCGTGCTCGGACAGCGCACCGAGGAGGAAGGACGCCTCACCGTCCGCCGCACCTGGTTGCTGGGGGAAGATACTCGCCGCTACGCATTGGTTCTTCAATTCGCGGCAGCGGGCTCGCCGTTCGCCGAAGGCTTCGTCTCTGGCACGAAGTGGCGGGGAGAGCTCGCCTTCTATCCCGGCGCCTATCCTCTGAGAGCGGTAGTCCGGTCAAGGTCGGGCGGTGGAGATCGCTGTGAGGGGTTGCCTGGTCACGATACGGTGGAGGCGTTCTTGGATCACACCTCCAAAGCGACAGCCCTCCAGCCCTGGCTCGAGCGCCTCCCGGCCGCCCTGAGAGGGGTCGTACCTCTGTTGGATGGTGTATCGGAAGGCGGGCGGTGGCTGATCCGCGACCGCGCTGGCCTGGCCCTCCCGCTCGCGGGTGGAGAACACTGGACCCTACTCTCCATGTCCGGCGGCCGGCCCGTGGACCTCGCTGCCGAGTGGGACGGTGAAGGTCTGATCCCGCTGGGCGTAGCCGCCGGCGGAACCTACTGCATCCTGGCAGAGGAAGGCTGATGGACGCCCTCACGCGCGCCGCAGTCGCCGGAACGTCTCGGGAGACGCCACCCGCAAGCGGTCTCCCAACGGACGGTCTCTTCGAAAGCGCGACTGGGAAGAGTCCCCAACGGGAACTATTGCTTCGCGCTGGTACTCGGGCCGTCTACCGTGCCGCCGGGCGCCTAGCAGAGTCAGGCATAGAAGCTCCTCAACCCGCGCCGGACGAGACGATTCCGGCCTGCTCCGCGAAAGCAGCGGAGCTCTTGGGTCGACTCCTCGTGGACCAGAGAACGTCCATACTCCTCGAAGCCCTCGAAAGGCTGCGGCTCGCCGGACTCCGTCTGCCACACGCGCTGCTCCCCGGTGCCATGAACGTAGTGGAGGAGTTGCGCCCCGCCGTCGTCGCCGTGCTGGGGGAGCGGGGACGCTGGCTCGCCCGGCTCAATCCGGAGTGGGCCTGGGCGGTGGGCGATGAGGGAGACCTTCGGGACGTCTGGGATGAAGGGGATTTGAAGGAGCGAACATCCGTGCTGCGCCGCGTGCGCGGGCGAGATCCTGCGCTGGGTCGCGCGTGGCTCTCCGAAACGTGGCGGCAAGAGAAGGCCGATGCGCGGTCCGCGATGCTGGAGGCGTTCGAGGAAAACCTCTCTCCCGAAGACGAGCCGTTCCTGGAATCCTCGCTCGGCGACCGGAGTATGAAGGTTCGCGCGGTGGCGGCGGACTTGCTGGCACGCCTCCCCGGCAGCGCATATGCCCTGAGGTACGCAGAACGAGCCGAGGCCATCATAGCGGGCTATGAGCCGCCTTCCACTGGCTTCCTGGGTCGAAGACGATCGGGGAAGTTGATGGTGGAACTCCCACCGGCCGTGGACGAGGGATGGAAACGCGAGTTGCCCGGAGAGGCTTCGCCTCCTAGGAAAATGGGCGAGAGAGCCTGGACGGTCGTGCGTACCCTGGAGGTGATTCCGCCTGTCTACTGGGAGAGGCGCTTCGGGGCGACTCCAGAAGAGCTTGTCGCCGCCGCCCGCGGTGAGTGGGAGGCTGTGCTGCTCACAGGCTGGAGACGGGCGGCCGTGCGGCACGGACAAGAGTCGTGGGCGTGGCCGCTATGGAGGCGCTGGCACGAGGCGCCGGAGACACAGCACGACTTGACGTCGACATTGGAGTTGCTGGCGCCTCTGCTTCCACACGCGGAGCTTGGTGGGGTGCTTCGGAGTAGTGGAATGAGTCATGAGCTAGCGTATACCTTGAATGCCTTGCCTGGGCCGTGGGACGAGGAATTGAGCCTCCTGTATCTGGAGAAGTTGCGAAAGCATGTACCCCGAACCTTCGCAAGGAACCGCGACGTGAGCGATCCCTGGTTGGGGACTCCTCAGCCCGCCGCCGAGCGGATAGCTCTCTCGTGTCTGGATCACGCAACGGTGCTTCAGCCTGACGAAGTACTGCCAGAGAGGATGTTCTCCGACGGTCAGGTGCTCCGGTACTACTGGAGAGAGAAACTAGAGAAGTTCGAGGAGACGCTGGAGTTGCGACGCAGGCTCGTAAAGGAGATACCGCTGTGACCGATGGACCGAGCGCCTTGCTTCGCCAACACGCCGAGCAGGAATATGCTGAAGAGTTGGCGGAGCTTGCGAAGGCCGACGACCGCCAGAAGCCGCCGAGCTGGAAGCTCTCCCCGTGGGCCGTCAAGACGTACCTGATGGGCGGGAAGTTGCCCAACGGGTTCACCGTCTCGCCCAAGTACGTGGGGAACGGGCGTCTGATGGAGATGGCCGTAGCCACGCTCGCCACGGATAGAGCCCTGCTCCTCTACGGGATTCCGGGAACGGCCAAATCGTGGGTGAGCGAGCACCTCTCGGCGGCGGTATCGGGGGATTCGACGCTCCTTATTCAAGGCACCGCAGGCACGGACGAGGCCGCCATCCGCTACGGCTGGAACTACGCCCGTCTCCTCACCGAAGGTCCCTCAGAGGCCGCCCTGGTCGAGAGCCCCATGATGAACGCCATGCGCTCCGGCAGGCTCTGCCGCATCGAGGAACTGACCCGCATCGCCCCCGAGGTGCAGGACACCCTCATAACCGTCCTCTCCGAGAAGGCCCTGCCCGTCCCTGAATTGAATACCGAGGTTCAGGCGTGAAAAGGGTTCAACGTGATCGCCACAGCCAACAACCGTGACAAGGGCGTGAACGAACTCTCCAGCGCATTGACCCGGCGTTTCAACACGGTCGTGTTGCCTGTGCCGGAGACGACAGAAGAGGAGGTGGAGATCGTGGAGCGGCGCGTGGCGTCGTTGGGTCGAGCTTTGGAACTTCCTGCGGAAAGGCCGGCGCTGGAGGAGATCCGCCGCGTCGTCACCGTGTTCCGCGAGCTGCGCGGCGGCGTCACGGAGGATGGCAGGACGAAGCTGAAGACCCCAACAGGCACGCTCTCGACCGCCGAGGCCATAAGCGTCCTCACCGCCGGCCTAGCCAGCGCCGCCTTCTACGGCGACGGCGCCATGAAAGCCAACGATGTGGCCGCCGGCCTCACCGGTGCTATCGTCAAGGACCCCGTCCAGGACCGCGTGGCGTGGCTGGAGTACCTGCAAACGGTAGTCCGCGAGCGCAAGGACTGGAAGGACCTCTACCGCGAGTGCCGCGAAGTAGTGTAGCCGTGGCGATCCGGGTCTTCGGCATCCGACACCACGGCCCCGGCAGCGCGCGGAGCCTCCTCTGGGCCCTCGATGAGTTGCGCCCTGACGCCGTCCTCGTCGAAGGGCCGTCCGACGCAGATGCCGTACTGCCGCTGATGGCCCGTCCCCAGATGCAGCCGCCCGTCGCCTTGCTCGTCTACCCGCCGGACGCCCCACAGGACGCCGCCTACTACCCGTTCGCCCGCTTTTCTCCGGAGTGGAACGCGCTCCGCTACGCGCTCGGGAGCGGCGTGACGGCGCGGTTCGTGGACCTGCCGCGCGCGTTGGACCTCGAAGATGAGGACGGTGCGGAGCCCGAGGTCAGGGAGGACCCGATCGGTCTCCTCGCCGAAGCCGCCGGATACGAGGACCGCGAGCTGAGGTGGGAGCGCCAGGTCGAGCAGCGCCGCGACGCCACCGACCTCTTCGACGCCATCATCGAAGCGATGGCCGCGTTGCGGGAAGATTACGAGCCCCCGCCGCGCGAAGCCCGCCGCGAAGCGTACATGCGGCGTGAGATACACAAGACCCTCCAGCAAGGGCACGAGAACATAGCCGTCGTGTGCGGGGCCTGGCACGCGCCCGCGTTGCGCCTCGAAGACCATGCCGTCAAGTCCGACGACGCTCTCCTCAAGGGTTTGAAGAGGAGGAAGACTTCGGCCACCTGGATCCCCTGGACTACAGCTCGTCTCTCGTACCGCTCCGGCTACGGCGCCGGCATAGCCTCCCCCGGCTACTACGAGCACCTCTGGAGCTGCCCCGAGGGGTCCGTCGCCTCCCGCTGGCTCTCCCTCGTCGCTCGTCTGCTGCGCTCCGAAGACCTCGATGCCCCTCCAGCCAACGTCGTCGAGGCGGCCAGAGTGGCGGACACGCTGGCTGCCATCCGAGATCTCCCGGCTCCCGGCCTCGACGAGCTGCGCGAGGCCGCCTTGGCGACGCTGTGCGGCGGAGAGACGGAGAGATTAGCCCTGATCCGGGACCGGCTGGAGATAGGCGAGAAGCTTGGCGAAGTCCCCGCTGAAACCCCCACGGTCCCCCTCCAGCGCGATCTGGAGGGTCTGCAAAAGCGCCTGCGCTTGAAACCATCTGCCGAGGAGCGTCACCTCGACCTTGACCTGCGTGAGGTTAGCGGGCGCGCCCGCAGCGAGCTTCTCCATCGTCTGCGTCTGCTCGGTGTAGGCTGGGGCGAGCCGCACGCCGTCTCCGGAAAGAGCGGCACGTTCCACGAGGTCTGGACCCTACAGTGGCGTCCCGAGCTTTCCTTGGCCCTGATCGAAGCCAACGTCTGGGGCAACACCGTGGAGGCCGCCTCAGCATCGCGCGTACGCGAGCTCGCGGAAACCGCGGACCTTCCCCACCTCACCGCGCTCCTCGACGTTGCCATCCTCGCCCGGCTCCCGGAGAGCGCCGTAGGGCACCTGCTCGGTCGGGTGCGTGACAACGCCGCCTCCGCCGACGTCCGAGGCCTGATGGATGCCCTCCCTCCTCTCGCCCGTGTCGCCCGCTACGGCGACGTACGCGGCACGGCGGCCGCCAGTGTCCTCCCCGTGATAGATGTCCTCTTCGAGCGCGCGCTCGTCTCCCTCCCCGGCGCGTGTACTTCCCTGGACGACGACGCAGCCAGGGAGATGGCCGAGAGCATCGCCGCCGGCGAAGAGTGCGTCAACCTCCTCGACCGGTCGGGGATGCATGAGAAGTGGCGTACCGTCCTGGGTCCGCTCGCGGAGAACGAAAGCGTCAACGCCCTACTCAGGGGCTGGTGCTGCCGGTTGCTCCTCGAGGCTGGATCTCTCGATGAGGAAGAACTGCAACGTCTCGCCGGGCTCTCGCTCTCGCCGGCCGCCCCCGCCACGGTGGCCGCCGCATGGGTCGAGGGTGTATTGCGGGGGAGTGGACTGGTGCTGCTCCACCAGACCGGACTCTGGATGGCCCTCGACGGCTGGTTGACAGGCCTCGACCCCGAAACCTTTACCAGTCTCCTTCCCTTAGTCCGCCGCGCCTTCTCGGACTTCGAGCCCGCCGAGAAACGCGCGATGGGAGAAAGAGTCAGGAAGTTGGCGAGTGGAGGGGAAGCCGGCCCGGCGCACGGGTACGATGGGACCGGTGACCTGGACCACAGGCGGGCGGCCAGGACGCTGCCCGTCCTCGCTCAGATACTGGGGGTGGAGCGCGATGGATGAAAAGGAGCGCCTGCGCCGCTGGCGGCTTGTCCTCGGCGGCGACTCGGAGGCGACCATAGGCGCGGGGCTCGTGGGAGAGGACCGGGGCATGGACGGCGTGCTCGCCGCGCTCTACGGCGGCGAAAAGGACAGTAAGAACGTCGGGCACGGCGGCTCTCTCCCCAACGTCACCCGCTGGCTCGGCGACATCCGCACATACTTCCCCTCGCCCGTCGTGCGCGTGATGCAGAAGGACGCACTGGACCGGCTCGGCCTGCAGCGCATGCTCCTCGAACCGGAGATGCTCGAAGCCGTCGAGCCGGACGTACACCTGGTCGCCACACTCATTTCCCTGGGCCGCGTCATCCCGGAGAAGACGAAGGACTCAGCCCGCCGGGTGGTGCGAAAAGTGGTCGAGGAATTGGAGCGCCGCCTCACGCGGGAGACCGAGCAGGCCGTGCGCGGTGCCCTGAACCAGGCTGCCCGCACGAGCCGCCCACGTCCGGCGGACATAGACTGGGAACGCACCATCCGCGCCAACCTGAAAAACTACCTGCCCGAACTCGGAACTATCATCCCCGAAAAGCTAGTCGGACACGCGCGCAGAAAGGGGACCGCGAAGTTGCGCGACATAGTCCTGTGTGTTGACCAGAGCGGCTCTATGGCGACGAGTGTGGTGTACTCCGGGATCTTCGGGGCCGTCCTCGCCTCCATACGGGCCGTCAATACCAGGATGGTCGTCTACGATACCTCCGTTGCGGATCTCACCGAAGACCTGCAGGACCCCGTGGACCTCCTCTTCGGGACGCAGCTAGGAGGCGGAAACGACACCCCGCGCGCCCTAGCGTACTGCCAGAGCATCATCACCCGACCGGCCGAGACGGTCATGGTGCTCGTCACCGACTGCTACGAGGGAGGTCTCTCGGAGGCCATGCTGGAGAGGACGGTCCGAATATTGGACAGCGGCGTTACGATGGTATGCCTCCTCGCCCTCAGCGACGACGGAGCCCCGAGCTACGACCGCCGGCAGGCCGCCGCTATGGCCTCTTTGGGCGTCCCGACGTTCGCCTGCACCCCTGACCTCTTCCCCGGCATGATGGCCGCCGCGATACAGAAGCAGGACCTAGATCTCTGGGCCGCCCGCAACGAAATCGTGACGACTCGCGGCAGTTGAACAGGTCGCCGGCTGCCAGGTACGAAAGTTTCCAGGTCCAGGCCTCAGTGCTGATGACATAGCCGTCGTGCCGCCACTCCCGGTTCATGGACTTCCTCTAGTCAGGTATCGTTACCTTCTCCAACCCTTCCTCGGCAGGAGGATACCGCGGGTCCATCGCCTCCAGGGTGTCTGCGATGGTGCGGGCGACGGCGAGGTTGCGGTACCACTTCTTGTTGGCCGGCACCACATACCAGGGGGCGTGCTCGGTCGAGCAGTTGTCAAGGGCGTCCTCGAAGGCCTGTTGGTAGGCATCCCAGTAGGCTCGTTCCTTTATGTCGTTCGAGGAGAACTTCCAGCGTTTGTCAGGGTCGTCGAGGCGCGACTGGAGACGCTCTTTCTGCTCGTCTTTGGAGATGTGTAGGAAGAACTTGAGGACGGTTATGCCGTTCGCGGTGAGGCCGCGCTCGAAGTTGTTGATCAGCTCGTAGCGCTCTCTCCAGACTTCTTCGGGGACTATGTTCTTGACGCGAACGACCAACACGTCCTCGTAGTGGGAGCGGTTGAAGATGCCGATCCGGCCCTTTGCCGGGGCGCTCTTGTGATACCGCCAGAGGAAATCGTGGTTGGCCTCTTCGGGACTCGGGGCCTTGAAGGACGATACCCTGCATCCCTGCGGGTTGACGCCGCTGAAGACGTGCTTGATGGTGCCGTCTTTACCTCCCGTATCCATGGCCTGTAGCACGATCAGCATTCCCCGCTCGTTCTCCGCGTAGAGGCGCTCCTGGAGGTCCTGTATTCGTCTGCGCTGCTTCTTCAACTCCCTGGCGACGTCTTTTTTCTTCCGGTAATGCTCGGTCTCGTCGGGGTCTATCGCCGCTAGAGATGCCCTGCCACCCGGCTCGACCCGGTAGCGTGGGTAATCGGGTTCGGGTGGCGGGTCTTCCACCACGACTTTCTCCAGCTTCCTACTCTGAATAGCTTTGCTCGCGTCCCTCTGCGCGTCGCCGTCCTGATGCAAAATACTCCTTCCCCTTATGTACGGGTAACCTACCCGGTTCCTCAGAAACGAAGCGCGAAAGCTGCCCGACTCCGTTCTGATAGGAGAGGGCTAAGAATCGTTCCTGACGAAGATCGAACGCGCCAGCGGCTCTCCGAGGGCGTGGACCTCCGCCTCCTCGTCCCCGACGATAACAACACCGTCCAGGGTCCTTACCTCCCTGACACTCAACCATCTCCCTGGGACGAGGTTGCGTTCACCCAAGTAGTCGAGCATCGCGGCATCCTCATCTCTGACCTTGGAGATGCGGAGCCGCTGGCCCGCGACGGCCTGGCTCAGCGTAAAGGAGTCGTCCACCTCCAGGGTGCCTTCTGCCGAGGGGATGGGGTCTCCATGCGGGTCGTGATCCGGATGCCCCAACAACTCCGCCAGCCGCCCGGTGAACCCGTCCGAAACGGCGTGCTCAAGCCGCTCTGCCTCATCGTGTACCTCTTGCCAATCGTAACCGAGGTGCTCCAACAGGAAAGTCTCGATCAGACGGTGTCGCCGTACCAGCCGTAAGGCCTCTTTTCGGCCGCGCTCGGTAAGCGTCGCTCCCCTATAGCGCTCGTACCTGACGAGGCCCATCTCCTGTAACCTCGCGAACATGTTGGTCACCGAGGCCGGCGAGACGGAGAGCCGCGTCGCCACACTCTTGGTCGAGGCAGCGCTTCCCGAGTCCACAGCGAGCTCCCAAACAGCCTTCAGATAATCCCCCACCGAGGAAGAAGGGGAACGATTCTCCGCGAGGTCGTTCATCTCATAGCCTATGTTAGACGGTGCAAAGCATTTGGCAAGAGCAAGGTTCCTTGACTATTCATTATAGCTCAATAGGATTATTAGCCAGGGCTAAATTCAAGACGATAGAGGTTTTCATGAGTGGACGGGCTGATGAGGTGATTAGAGGTGTTGAGGGAGTGTTGCCTGGGGAGAGTGCGACTGCGCGGGCTGCGCACGAGTCGCTGAAGGGTGACAGGAGGGGGATTCGCAAGCTCCTGCCCTTTCTCGGGCCTGCGTTTATCGCTGCGGTTGCGTACGTGGACCCTGGGAACTTCGCGACGAACATTTCGGGTGGGGCGCAGTTCGGGTATCTGCTGTTGTGGGTTATCCTGGTTTCCAACCTCATGGCCATGCTCATCCAGTCGATGTCGGCCAAGCTAGGGATCGCGACGGGCAAGAATCTGCCCGAGGTTTGCCGGGCGCGTTTTCCGCGGCCAGTAACGTTCTTGCTGTGGGTCCAGGCCGAGGTCATAGCGATGGCGACGGATCTGGCTGAGTTCATTGGGGCTGCGCTGGCTTTGAACCTGCTCTTCGGGATACCGCTCTTCCCTGCCGGCCTACTCACGGCCGTCGGGGCGTTCGGGATACTCGAGTTGCAACGAAGGGGTTTCAGGCCGCTGGAGGCGGTCATCACTGCTATGGTCGGGGTCATCGTCGTCGCCTTCGCCTTCCAGATGTTCTACGCCGAGCCCGAGGCGGACAGGATACTCGCCGGGCTCTTCACGCCTGGGTTCGCAGGGACCGAGAGCGTGCTGCTGGCGGCCGGAATCCTCGGCGCCACGGTAATGCCGCACGTCATCTACTTGCACTCGGCCCTCACGCAGCGCAGGGTAGTAGGCAAGACAGAAGAGGAAAAGCGCAAGATCTTCCGTTTCGAGCTGGTCGATGTGGTCCTCGCCATGGCCATTGCAGGGACCATCAACGCGAGCATGCTCATCATGGCCGCCGCGCTCTTCCACTCGGCCGGACTGACAGGTGTCGGCGACATAGACGAGGCTTTCGAGCAGTTGCGCATTCTCGAGGGCAACACCCCGGCCATCCTGTTCGGGGTCGCCCTGCTCGCCTCCGGGCTGTCGAGCTCTTCTGTTGGTACCCTTAGCGGGCAGGTCGTCATGCAGGGGTTCATAAGCCGGCAGATACCGCTGTTCTTGCGCCGCCTCATCACCATGATGCCAGCCCTGATCATCTTGGCCATGGGCCTCAACCCCAGCCGTTCGCTGGTAATAAGCCAGGTGGTGCTCTCCTTCGGCATCCCGTTCGCGCTCGTTCCGTTGCTCATCTTCTGCCGCAACAGGGACGTTATGGGTACGCTCGTCAACCACCGGCTCACCACGACCGTTGCGACGGTCGTAGTCTTCCTCATCGTGTCGCTGAACGTTTTTCTGCTCTATCAGACTTTCTTCAGTGCATGATCCGGGGCTGATTGCACGCTGTGCGTAGGACTCAACCCTTACGCACAGCGTAGTCTTCTCCGGAGTGCGGCGTGCTCTATACTGCCGCCGAGATGAGAGAGAGGAGGTTATCCGACGGCAAGACCTCGCGGCTGGCTGTTTTCTCCTGGATCCTCTACGACTTCTCGAACACCATCTTCTCAGTCACCATCCTCTCCTTTTACTTCCCGCTCTGGGTCGAGGAGCAGGTAGGGAGCGGAGGTCTCTTCTCCGGGGCCGGGCTCGTCAACTCGGCTACGGCCATCTCCGCGCTTTTCGTCGTGCTCACGGCGCCAGTTCTCGGCGCCGTAGCCGACCTCAGGCAACGGCGGGTACCTTACCTGATCTTGCTTACCATCATCGCTGTCGCGCTCACCGCCGCGCTTGACGTGGCCGGCGGGGTCGTGGTGGGGCTCGCGCTCTTCGTGGCGGCCGACCTTGCCTACCAGTCTGCGCTTGTGTTCTACAACGCGCTGCTGCCCGTCGTCTCGGCGGGGCGCGGGGCCGGCAGGATCAGCGGCTACGGCACCGCAGTGGGCTATGTCGGTACCATCCTCGGCCTCATTGTGCTGACGTACTTCGTCGAGAACGGAGAGACGGTGCACCCGCTGCTCGGGCCTCTTGGAGGATGGCTCGGCACCGGTGACGAAGTGTACTCCAACGCCTTCGTGCCGACGGCCGTTATCTACCTCGTCTTCTCGCTGCCTGCTTTCTTCTTCGTGCCCGACCCTGCGGTGCGGGCGCGGCGGCCTGTGGTCCTCTGGGCGACCTACCGCGACGTAGTCCGCACCGTGAAGAACCTGCGCGCTTACGCGGGGGTGGGGACGTTCATCCTGGCTACGGTCCTCTACACCGACGCGGCGAATACCGCCATCGCAAACATGGCGCTCTACGGTCGGGTGGTCTTCGAGATGGACGGCACGCAGGTCAGGAACCTGCTTCTCTTCTCCACGGTCTTCGCCGTGGTCGGCTCGGCCGTCTTCGGTCTCCTGACAGACAGGGTAGGGCCCAGGAGGTCCCTCGTCGGCGTACTCGTTCTGTGGCTCGTCGCGATCGTGCTCTCTGCCGCTGCCCTGGGAGCTTGGATGCTCTTTCTCGCAGGGCCGATCGTGGGGATCGCGCTAGGAGGGATGTGGACGGTGGGGCGGGTGATGCTCGTCGCCCTCTCGCCGCCCGAGAAGCTAGGGGAATTCTTCGGGCTCTTCTCCCTGGCCGGGAAGGTCTCCGCGATCTTCGGGCCAGCGCTCACTGCCGTGCTGCTCTTCATCTTCGGGGGAGGCGCCTACGGCTACAGGATCTCCATAGGCTCGCTCGCCATCATAATGGCCTTGGGGCTCTTCTTCCTCCTCCGCGTCCCCGACGCCCGCCCTGAACGCAACGTCGACGAGTTCGCCCCGAAGACGGGCACCCCCCTTGATTCGCCGGCCCCGTGAGCGGAAGATGTACGCCATGAGGGGGAAGGATAGTCGGAGGACCGCAACATGAGGCTCGTCGCGCTGCGGGGCCAGATCGTCACGGACTACGAGGTGTGGCCCGATGGCACGGTCCTTCTCGGTGATGGGTCCATCGCGGACGTTAGCCCTGATGACTCTCTCGTCGCCGAAGCGGATGAGGTCCACCATCACCCTGAATCCCTGATCCTGCCTGGCTTCGTCGACTTGCAGGTTAACGGGGCCTTCGGTGTCGACGTTGCCTCGGAGAGCGCCCGCCTGCCCGAACTCTCCGAAGCCCTGCTCTCGACGGGGACCACCTCATACCTGCCCACGGTCATCTCTTCGCCCGAGAGCCTCTACGAGGATGTCCTGCCGGCCATCGGGACTTCAACCGGGTCAGGTGCCGAGGTGCTTGGCGTCCACCTCGAAGGTCCCTTTATAAGCGTACAGAAGAAGGGTGCGCACGCTGCTGCCCACATCGTAATGCCTGATGCGGAGTTGCTCGCCCATCTCCTCGACCTCGGGCCTGTGCGCATGATCACGCTCGCCCCCGAGCTGGAGGACGCAGACAGGCTGATCTCCCTCGCCGTGAACCGTGGGGTGGTTGTCTCGGCCGGCCACTCCGACGTCGCTTTCGAGCCCGCCTACGACGCTCTGGATGGGCATGTCGCCGGCGTCACGCACCTTTTCAACGCGATGAGCGCGATGCACCACCGCGAGCCAGGGCTGCCTGGAGCCGCCTTCGCCCACCCGAGGGCCGTCTGCAGTCTGATCTCCGACGGTCTGCACGTCCATCCGGAGATGGTCGGGCTCGCCTTTCGTATGCTCGGTCCTGACCGCCTCTGCCTCGTCACCGACGCCATCGCCGCAACGGGCATGGAGGACGGTGAGTACCGTCTGGCTACCCGTACGGTGTACGGCGATGACGGCATCCCGAGGCTAGGGAGCGGGTCCATCGCAGGGAGCGTGCTTACAATGAGAGAGGCGTTTATGAACATCCTTGCCTTCACCGGCTGCACCGTCCCCGAGGCCGCGCGCATGACCTCTACCTCCCCGGCGAGGCTCGTCGGCGAAGGCCGCCGCAAGGGCCGCCTCGTCCCCGGCTACGACGCCGACGTGACGGTCCTGACGCCAGACCTCTCCGTGGAATCGGTGTGGCGGGGCGGCAAGTTGGCCTACTCCTGGGGCGGCGGATGAGACGTACGTTCGGGCCCGTTACGGTCGAGTGCGTCCTGGGAGACATAACCTCCCAGGACGACGTGGAGGCCGTGGTCAACGCGGCGAACGCGCGACTCGAACCCGGCGGAGGGGTTGCAGGGGCCATCCACCGCGCCGCCGGACCCGGACTCGCCGAGGAAGCCAGGCCGCTCGGCCCCATACAGCCCGGCGAGGCGGTCATCACCGGTGCGTACGGGCTTCCGAACCGTTACGTCGTCCACACTTTGGGACCAGTCTATGGCCAGGATCGTCCCGAGGCGGAACTCCTGGAGGGCTGCTACCGCAACTCACTCGCACTCGCCGAGGAGTACAGCGTGGAGTCCATCGCCTTCCCCGCCATCTCGACCGGGATCTTCGGCTACCCGGTCGAGGAGGCGGCGGGGGTGGCGCTCGGGACGATGCGGGAGGAGGCCAACGGTTTGGAGCACGTGCGCCTGGTCAGGTTCGTCCTCCACAGCGCCTCCGACCTCCAAGTCCACGAGAGGATACTCTCCGAACTCGAGTAGGCGTCTTGCGGAAAGATCCAACCTGCCTAAAGTGTCTCTACAGCAGCGTGCACGACGCTTTGAGCCTTACGCACGACGAGCCGTCAGCACATCAGCAGCTGGCTGACCGACGCCGGATAAGGAAGGGTCTTATCCCGCTCTCAGAAGGACCTGGGGAGGCCGAGCACGTGCTCGGCGATGTAGGAGAGGATGAGGTTCGTCGAGATCGGGGCGACCTGGTAGAGACGCGTCTCGCGGAACTTGCGCTCTACATCGTACTCGGCGTCGAAGCCGTAGCCGCCGAAGGTCTGAAGGG
>DASTKM010000007.1:0-3032 GCA_035715885.1 Rubrobacter sp. | reverse complement strand
CTCTCTGGGGCGAAGCCAGCGAGCGCGGCGAGCACGGTGTCGGCGATGCGGTTGGAGGTCTCGACGTTCCCGGCCACGACCGCAGCAGGGTAGGCCGCGTTGACCAGGCTCCCCCTGGGGGCCTCTATGGTGAGCGGGGCGTAGGTGCCGGCGTTGGCGAGTATGTCCTTGGGTAGCAGTACGCGCAGGGCGAAATAGCTTGCGGAGCGGGTGACGGGAAGAGGGCAATTTATGTTGCCGCTGACGGCGTCGGCGGTGCCTGAGAAGTCTATCCTCATCGACTCGCCGTCGACGGTCACGGTGGTCCGTATGGTGATGTCCTCCTCCGTGATACCGTCGCCCTCCATACAGTCCTCTGCGGAGTGCTCGCCGTCGGGGAGGTCACCAATGGCCTCGCGGGTGCGTTTCTCGGCGTAGGAGATCACCTCCTCGAAAGCGGTGAGGACGGTGTCTTTACCGCGACGCTCTATCAGCTCTCCAACGCGTTCTTCGGCGATGTTGTTCGCGGCGATCTGGGCGCGCAGGTCGCCGCGCCTGAGGTCGGGGGTGCGGACGTTGGCGAGCAGGAGTTCGAGCACGTCGCCGACGTAATCGCCGCCCCGCACAAGACGGACCGGCGGGATGATGAGGCCCTCCTGGTAGATCTCACGCGAGTCGCTTGGCATAGAGCCCGGACGCATGCCTCCGACGTCTGAGTGATGGGCCCGCGTGACCGCGTAACCGATTATCTCACCCTCGTAGGCGACAGGGGAGACGAGCGTTACGTCAGGCAGGTGGGTCCCGCCGGAGTAGGGATCGTTTATGGCGAAGACATCGCCAGGCTCGGGATCGCGGCTCATTATGGCTGCGACGGCCTCTGGCATCGCGCCGAGGTGGACCGGGATGTGTTCGGCCTGGGCTACCATGCGGCCCTCTGAGTCGAAGAGCGCCGTCGAGCAGTCGCGCCTCTCCTTGATGTTCGAAGAGTAGGAGCCCCGGATCAGGACAGCCCCCATCTCTTCGGCGATGCCGGCCAGAGCGCTCGCCAAAACCGAGAGGGTTACAGGATCCAACCTACCCATCGTCCTTCTCCAGCACGAGCGTGCCTACACCATCAACCACGCCCTGCCACCCTGGCCTGACAACGCACGTGGATTCCCTGAACTCGACTATGGCAGGACCCTCTACCTCGGAACCCTCGCCCATCTCCTCACGGTCCAGCACAGGCACCTCCATCCACTCCCCGTCGAAGTTGGCCTCCCGCTCTCCGGCCCCGGCGTCGCCCCTCGCCTCGGGCTCAGTGAGCTCGGGTTTCTCGACAGGGACCGTGGAGATGAGGCGCACGTTCACGAGCTCGACCGCCTCATCCTCCATGCGGTAGCCGTAGCGCTGCTCGTGCGCGGCGTGGAAGCGATGCTCCAACTTCTCTAGGTAGTCAGCCTCCACGGTCAGCTCGAAGGACTGGCCCCCGTAGCGGAGGTCAGCCCTGCGCGTGTGTTCAGGAGCGTCGAGGTCTCCTTCTGCCTTGCCCTCCATCTGCGCGAACCTACGCTCGAACTCTTCAGCGTTCACTTCGTCGAGGGGAGAGAGGTAGGGGCTCACGTAGTCACGGCGGATGTCCGAGATGGCGAGGCCGAGGGCGGAGAGGACGCCGCCGGCGCGCGGGACGAGGACGGTCTGCATGCCCAGTTCCTCGGCGAGGGCGCAGGCATGCATCCCGCCTGCCCCGCCGAAGGCGAGCAGGGCGAACTCCCGCGGGTCAAGGCCGCGCTCGACGCTAATGATCCTTAGCGCCCGCGTCATCTCCGCGTTCGCCACACGCACGGTACCCAGGGCGACGTCCTCGGCCGCGAGGCTCAGCTTCTCCCCGAGCGCAGCGAGGGCCTTCTCCGAGAGATCGCGCCGCAACACCACCTCACCGCCAAGCTCCGTGCCGTCGGCGAGGTAGCCGAGGAAGAAGTTGGCGTCGGTCACCGCGGGCTCATCGCCGCCCATGTCGTAGGCGGCGGGTCCTGGCTCGGCACCCGCAGAATGGGGGCCGACGCGCAGTGCGCCGCCGGCGTCGGCCCAGGCTATGGAGCCGCCGCCCGCGCTGACGGTATGAACGTCGACCATGGGGAGTTTTATGGGGACTCCTGCGACCACCGTCTCTGTGGTCGTCTGAGCTTCGCCAGCCAGGATCGGGGCGACGTCCGTGCTCGTACCGCCCATGTCGAAGGTGAGGAGATCCTTGTAACCACCGAGAGAGCCGATGTAGGCAGCGCCGACTACACCTCCCGCAGGGCCCGAGAGGACACAGCCTGCGGCGTCGGAGATGGCATCTTCCACGCTGGTTACTCCGCCAGAGGACTGCATTATGAGCGGAGGTGGGCCCCCGGATTCGTCAACCCGCTCCGCCAGCCTCCCCAGGTATGCGGCGAGCTTCGGGGCCAGGTAGGCGTCGGCGGTCGTCGTGGAGAACCGCTCGTACTCGCGGAACTCGGGCAGGACCTGGCTGCTAAGGGAGACGTACACTTTGGGGAGCGCTTCCCGCAGCGCCTCGCCGACGCGCCGTTCGTGTTCTGGATGCGCGAAGGCGAAGAGCAGGCACACAGCTACCGCCTCTACCTGCGCCTCTTCCACGGCGGCGATGGCGGCTTCCAGGCTCGCACTATCGAGCGGCGCCAGCTCTCCGTCAGGCCCCATCCGTTCCTCTACGGTGAAGCGCAGCCCACGCGGGACGAGGACGGGCGGGCGCTCCTGCGCCAGGTCGTAGAGCGAGGGCCGATTCTGGCGGGCTATCTCCAGCACGTCCCTGAAGCCGGCGGTCGTAACGATGGCCGTGCGGGCGCCCCTGCGTTCGAGGAGGGCGTTCGTCGCGACCGTCATGCCGTGGGCCAGGGCGACGAGGGCGCCTGCCTCGACCTGAGAGGCTTCGATGGCGTTCATCACGCCTTCTGACTGGTCGCTGGGGGTGGAGGGGACCTTGGCGGTCAGGATCCCTCCGTCTCCGAGCGCCACGAGGTCGGTGAAAGTACCGCCGACGTCCACTCCGAGGCGGAGATCCTTCACGA
>DASTKM010000006.1:0-5367 GCA_035715885.1 Rubrobacter sp. | reverse complement strand
CGGGTCCTCTGCCTGGGGCACCGAGGCGAGGGCTACGACCTCACCCTTGATGCCGCTCACCTCGACGAAGGTGTCGTATGCAGCGGTGGTTACCACGTAGCCGGGTGGCACGGGAAGCCCCGCGCGGCTCAACTCGCCCAGATTGGCGCCCTTGCCGCCCGCTAGCGCGATATCTTCCTTGCCTATCTCATCGAACCATGCCGTGTAAGTCATGTCCTAAACCCTTACTCTTGGTCGAGGAATTCGTTGATGACGGAAAGATACTCTTCCTTGTGGCTCATCCAGGGAGTGTGTCCGGCCCCGTGGAACGTATGCACCCGGGCCTGCGGGTAGCGCCGCCTGAGCTCGGCGCGCTGCTCGGGCGTTACGATGTCCTCGTCCGACTCGAGGATCAGGACCCGTCCTGCCCAGGAGCCGAGTTCGTCCGGCGTGAACCGGTAGCTCTCCACGAGGTCGATCCCGAGTCGGCCCATGCCGCGAAGGTCCTCTTTCGAGAGGCGCGACACGAGCGCGTGCTGGTAGACGCGCCAGAATGCCTGGTCCTCCGGTGGCACGCCGGGCACACCAGAGAATGCCCGCGCGAGCGTGCGCTCCCTAAGCGCCTGCAGCCATCCGAGTGGGACGAAAGGCAATAACGTCAGAAATATCCTCGCCGGCCACAGCAATAGTCGCGGCGGCACTACGGTGTTCGTCAGTATCAGCGATCGCACCCTCTCGGGATGGCGTCGCACGAAGCACTGCGCCACGAGCCCGCCATAAGAAGGCCCGAGCACGTGCGCCTCGCGCACTCCCTCGGCGTCCAGGACGCCCGCCAGCCCGTCGAGGAGAAGCGCCGCGGTAGACACGTAAGGATAGTCCGGCGCGATGACCCGATAGCGATCCTCGAAGGCCGGGATGCGCGTGAAGCCAGCCTCCCCGACCATCGCCCCACCCGGCAAGAGCAGGAGCCCCTCGCCACCCTCGCCGCTGGCGATGTAGTCCCAGTTCACCCCTTTGACGGTGACGTGCTTTGGTTGGTGTGTGGCCCGGAACTTTCGTAGCTCCTCCCAATACTCGGCTGCGATGCCCCTAGTAGAATCGTCGGCTCCCATCACCAGGATCCTACTCCATGCCCTAGCCGCATAGCCAAGTTGATTACCTACTATCTTGAGAACTACTAAACTGCTACGACTATTAATATATCTCGGGCTGAGGTTGCGTTCACGAAAACCTGGGGAGCGCCTCGCGCTCGGCGATTATGAACCGCTCCCATGCCCTCTCGAACTTCCCCGAACCTCGGCAGCGACGTGACCATCGTGCACCGAGCCGCCTCCCCGATCCTATGCCGAGGCGGGAGTGGCGGCCAAGACGCCGTCCCCGCGCCGCCACCGGGGAGCTTCCCTCCTCGGGCGCAGCTCAATCCTCCGAGAACAGCTATCTTCTGCTTGCTCAGGTGAATATGTGAGTACTCGGGATTCGACGCGAGCAATCCGCATGCTGTAGTCAATACTAGGCGCTCAACGCTGTCCTCGGTAAGCAAGGCAGAGAACCTGACTTCCCCTGATTTTGCGGTTGCGCGCGGATTAGAGATCGTGCTTAAGTTCGCCTTCTTCAGCGAAGGTGGTATATCGAGGCCTTTCCGCCTCGGTGTCTTAGCGCTAGCGCAGGGAGTATTGAGAGCCGACGAGCGGACTCGAAACGCTGACCTAGAGTCTCATTACGAGTTTGCTGCCGTACATGCGAGCCTGTCCTGATGCGTCCAGCAATTTGGCTTATTTATGCGGTTATTGCTCTCTCTGGCAACGATTGCTGTCCGCTACGTTCTGCTTTGTACCAGCCCGGTTGCGGTAAGCTTCGGTTGATGACGATTTTGCGCCCGTATGGCGTCCATCATCCTTCCGAGGTCCCAAACGTCTCGAGCTGAGGCTTCTCGTCCTTGCGTGCAGAGCCAGACCAGGGGAAGCGACCTACTCCCCCAAGGGCTTTGACCGCTTGGCACCCAAGGTGCTCTCTGGGTCGCTGGTCTTGCCCAGGTAGAGCTTCCTACGCTTGCCACCCTCGTGGAACTGGAAGTACCAGTAGGGTCCGCGCTCGCGAGCCGAGCCGTCGCGACGTATGTAGCGGCGAAGCTCCAGCTGCAGATAGCCGTCCTCGTAGGGGCGGTACTCCAGGACTTCCGTGACGGGAGGCACGGTACCCTCCTGGATATGGGAGGCATCCTGTCCCCCGTCGCCGGCGGATGAAGCCCTGCGCTGGCGCTCGCGCCGGAGCTCATCCTCCAGGCGCTCGAGCTGTGCTCCGGTCAGTTTGGGCACCCGCCCGATGATCTCCTCCACCACCGGCCTCCTTGCTGATTGTGTACGCGGACACCATAATAATACACGCGAGGGTGGCTCGCAGCGACCCGCCCCCCTCAAACTCCTGGCACGATGCTCGATCAAGGCTTCTACGTCGATGCACCCCCACCTCAAGCGGGCGAGCAGCGAGAAGTACAGCCGGCCGTAGAGGGCTAGGATCCTCCGGCCCCCGTCTCCGCCCCACCGCACGAAATCGCCCTCTTCCCGGTGCAGCCTGCGATCCTCGGTGGTAAGGATCTCGCGGGCAGAGCCCTCGATCAGCGCGGCAAGGTCTTCGCGGGAGAGCCCACGGACCTCGATACCCCAACTCTCGACCTCTGCCTCGAACTCTGACCGGTCGGCGAGGCTTCCAGCCGCCGTGTCAAAGAGCTCAAGCAGGCAGCGCGGCGCACCGTGGTGGACGTCCGCCCTAGGTTCGGCGGCCAGCACGCCGCCCTAGTTTCGCCGATCCAGGTCACTCCCATATCAGGATGACCCTCGCCACCTACACACTCGCGATAGAAGGCGCGCAAGTCGCTACCATAGCCGCAGTAGAAAGGACTCCTTCTTGAGCCGGCTGTTGACACGCTTCAGAAACGGGGCTTCGGCAACTCCGTCGAATTTCTATATTTTTCCTTAATTTGCAGGACTTTCTCAAGTGGCGGGACCCGGATTCGAACCGGGGACACCATGATTTTCAGTCATATGCAAGAGCCCATAGGTATGCGGAAAACTCGCATACCTAAGCGGATTTATGTCCACTGAGTACCGTTGGATACCAGCTGGTTCTGTCCCTACTGTTGCGCTACTGTTGACATGGCCTCCTCACTCTTCAGAGCACCGGAAGCAGAACGCGCAAGTCTGCTCGCCTCACTAGTCTATTAGTTACTCCCGCTCTCCGCCAAGTAGTCTTCGAGCCGCACTCGCGCGGGTTCTACCCGGAGTGCGGGTTCCGCCACACCGAGGCAGGGCTTCTGCGCCTGACCAAGCCCCGCGAGGGTCGCTGACTTCCGAGTACACCTCCTCTAGGCACTTGGGTGAACAATTATGCTACTGCGCAGCCCCGATCCATCCGTGGGACAACTAGCTCCCGAGGCGCGCCTCCTGAAGATCAAGATCCCTCTCGATGCGACGCATCACTAGCGGGCTGATTTTGCCTTCATCGCGCAAGGACAAAACTACTTCTCGCTCAGCCGCGAGCAGCTCGCGCCGCCAGTCGCGCCAGGCCGCAGAGCTTTCCGCATATTCCTCGGTGGTGCCGCCAGCTTCGAGGCCCGCAGTGTAGCGTTGGATGTTCCCCTCGTAGTACTCACGCATCCTCTCCTGACTCTCCGGTGAAACTCGCCCGTCGTCGCCGAGGCGCTCCAGCTTATCGAGGGCCACGCGGGCGGCGTCGAGGCGGGCCCGGAGCTCCGCGAGCTTATCAGCCTCGCCTTCGCCCCTCAGGCGCAGCGCCGCTATCAGCGGACCTAAGGTGAGTCCCTGCAGGACGAGGGTAGCGAGGATCACTGAGAAGGTGAGGAACACGATCAGGTCGCGCCCGGGAAACGGATCGCCGGCGTCGGTACTCAAGGGCAAGGCGAGGGCTGCAGCCAGCGAGACCGCCCCGCGCATGCCGCTCCAGCTCATCACCAGGCGCTCCTGCCAGGGGGCTCTCAGGTACCTGCTGTGCAGGAGCCTGTCGAAGACCGGGTGAAAGTAGGGCGTTGTGAAAAACCAGGCGAAACGCACCACAACGACCACCGCGTAGACCAGAGCGGCGTAGAGGAGAACAACCCACACAGGGTACTCTTCGATGTCAGCTAGGATCGAGGGGAGCTGCTGGCCGAGCAGGACGAAGAGCAGCGCCTCGAGCAAGAAGACCAGCACGCCCCAGAACGCGATGGTCTGCAACCTCGTCGAGGCATTCGGGAAGAGCCTCGGAGAGTTCCACCCCTGGTAGAGACCGTAGGCGACCACGGCCAGGATGCCCGAGACGTGCAAGACCTCCTCCGTGAGGATGTAGACGGCGTAGGGGATCAGGACGGAGAAGGTTATCACGACCGTGGGCTCCCTCAGCCGGGCCCACAGCGGCAGGATGATGCGCGCGAGGGCGAGACCGACGAGCATTCCGCCCCCGCCGATAAGCAAGAAGCTCAGGCCCGCCACCCACACCGAGAACGCGCCGCTGACCACCGCGGCGACAGCGACCCTGAAGGCGACGAGGCCTGTGCCGTCGTTGACGAGGCTCTCACCGCTCACGACCGTGCCAACGCGCTCTGGCACGCCCAACCTGCCGAAGATCGCCTCGGCCGCCACAGGATCGGTGGGGGCGAGGATGGCCCCGAGTACGAAGGCCGCCGCCCACGGGAGACCGATCAGGGCGTGCGCGATCACAGCGACGGCTCCCATCGTGGCGAGCACGAGGCCCACGGCCAGCAGCACGATCGGCCTGAGTTGGGCGCGCAGATCGAGCGGCGAAGAGGAGAAGGCCGCCGAGTTCAGCAGAGGCGGGAGAAAGGCGACGAAGATCACCTCAGGGGGGATCTCGATGTTGGGCAAGCCTGGCACGAAGCCCATCACGAGGCCCCCAAGGACCAGCAAGATCGGGTAGGGCACCTTCAGCACGCGGGCGAGTTGGGCGAGCAGTGCTGCGGCTGCGAGCAGGAAGATGAGCGACTCGATCTCGTGCACCTAAGCGCCCACCGTCCGAGACTACTCGCGTTGCCCATAAGAGCATGCCAAGGACCGCCTCATGCCACTAGTCTAATACGTTCAACATCTCCAACAGGAAGAACCGATGAGTGGAGCGAAACTCACCAGGTTCCGAGAAAATCCCTGGCAGGCCCTCGGGTGCATAAGACTCGCCTCTAGGTGCCTATGTTCTCCCCGGCGGGGATCGTGAAGTATTGGTAGGCCCCCCGAGGGTGGACTTCGTTGGCGCACCATAGGTAGACCATCAGCCCATGATGGTGGGTGCGGAGTGCCTCCTCTCCGCAGCGCAACCGAGCGCAGCCGCAGCCTTCGCAGGTCGTTCCCTCGTCTGTGGCCAGCTTCTCGACGCGGGCGCCCT
>DASTKM010000005.1:0-2160 GCA_035715885.1 Rubrobacter sp. | reverse complement strand
TTGGCCCGCCGCCAGGTCGGAACCTACGGTCGTCACGGTGCCTGTACCGTCGGGGTAGAGCATCAATACCTCGAGCGGATCTCCCATATAGTGGTGGTAGAGCTGGTCGGAGCGTATCCTGTGCATGACGATCTGGGCGTCCGGGGCGACGAGGAAGTAGAGGGCCGAGCCGTACGGGCGGTCGCCCTCGTACGCTTCGGGCAACGCCCCGCCGGGAATCCTCAGTGAACTGCGGTAGGTCTCGGCGACGAAGCCGCACGTGGGGTGGGGCTCGAGCCCGAGTATAGCCTTGACCTCATCCGCCGTCGGACGCGTCCCTAAATCCATCGTCTCCTCCTTGGAGATTCATCTGTTCGGTCACTGCACGCTAGGAGCATATCCGTGCATCTTCTGGAAGTCTACTCAAGTAGGGCGTATAGGAAGCCACAAGACCGCTCCCCGGCGTGTTGTGCAAGCGGAGGGGGATCCTCTACTTCGCCGGGGAGCTTGCTCGCATTATCAGGCAGATACGTTAAGGGGTGGTAACGCCCGTGTACCGATTCTGTTACGGCGCGGAAAATTCTATGGACCCAGGTGCTCCCGGCATGCCGCCGGGCTGCATCGTCTGGAACAGGATCTACTCGTTAAGCTGTTCAAGTGCGAGCCTGAGATCGTCTGCCATCCCGCTGTGGCCGTGCTTCTCGGACTGGGCGATCCCCTTCTCGTAGGCGGCACGCGCCTCATCTTTGCGCCCTAGGTTGGAGAGCACGCTGCCGAGGCGAGCGTAGGCGTTTCCCTCGTCATCGACTTGGACGGCCAGGTAGCGCTCCAGAACCGCGGCCTCGTCTTCGTCGCGTCCGGCCTTCTCGTACTCGTTGGCCAGTGCCAGCAACCCCGTCGGATTGTCTGGGTTGTCAGCCAGCATCCGCTCGAAATAATCTATCCTGTCTTCCATGAGGTTCCTCCCTTCACATTTCGAAGACGCCAGTATACAGCGCCTGCCATCAGGCCCGATCCCGACGAGCATGTGCTTCGGCCCGGGGCCTCAGCTTGTCGGCAGTTAAGCCTTTTTGGGTAGCGGCTTGCGTTGGTGGTGCTCTCTGCGTAAGGCACCGCCTCGTTTGCCACATAGCTTGGCTGGGTGTGGGAGCCTCGCATGCTAAGGTACTAGCCGACATGCTATTCAGGTAGGTATGCGGGTAGGTACGGTACTGGGGATGTGGGGTATCATAGGAAACATCGAGATGTTTGATCTCTTTGCAGGAGCGGTTTTGGGGGGTGCCCGCGAAGGGTATAGGGCCTCTTCGCGCGGCGCTCGGGCCAAAGAGGATATCGTCACGTGAGGGTGTGATCCGATTGGAGAGAGAGACGGAGAACCAGTTTTTCGGGCCGAACCTCGGCTACGTGTTGGAACTCTACGAGAATTACAGGGAGGACCCCGATTCCGTCGATGGACAGATGCGGGAGTTCTTCGAGTCCTGGAGCCCGCCGCGGGTGGGGATGCCTGGCGCCAACGGGCAGCAGGTAGCCCCCGAGGTCGACGTGGAGAAGGCCGTCGGGGCCTCGAAACACGTCAGGCACATAAGGGATTTCGGGCATCGGGCCGCGAAGCTCGACCCTCTCGGGAGCGAGCCGCCAGGGGATCCGACGCTCGACCCTACCTTCTACAGGATAACGGACGAGGACCTGGAGACCCTGCCCTCGCTCATCATAGGCGGACCCATCGCCGAGCGTACGTCCAACGCCAGGGAGGCCGCCGAGGAGCTGCGCAGGATCTACTGCGACACCACGGGATACGATTTCGGGCACGTCCACGACCCTGAGGAGAGGTTCTGGCTGCGCGAGTCCGTCGAGTCAGGCCGCTTCGACAAGAGGATGGAGGGAGAGAGCGCGAAGCGGCTCCTCCAGAGGCTAACAAGGGTAGACGCCTTCGAGAAGTTCCTCCACAAGACGTTCCTCGGCCAGAAGCGCTTCTCCGTGGAGGGGAACGACATGGTCGTTCCGATGCTGAACAGGATCATCCGTTCCGCCGCCGACGTGGGCACGCCCGTGGTCACCCTTGGCATGGCGCACAGGGGGAGGCTCAACGTCCTGGCGCATGTGATGGACAAGCCTTACTCCAAGATCTTCGGCGAGTTCCAGCAGCCCGAGAAGGGCGAGCAGTCCTCGGCCGCGAGCAGC
>DASTKM010000004.1:0-2007 GCA_035715885.1 Rubrobacter sp. | reverse complement strand
GGCTCAGTCACCTGCACTACCGTGGGTGTATCCATATTCTGTAGCTTGGAGCTAGCGAGTTTCACCTATCGCAGTAAGCTTATGTACAATCCCGCTCAGGACACGATAGCAATGTAAAGTTGGAGTAATCATCCGAAGTATGCGGCGTGGGAGTGGCTATCTAACGCGCTTTCCAGACGAGCAGCGGCGGTGTCACGGCCAAGTGGCAACCGATAACAGGCGCCCACGACTCAGTTCAGGTACTTGTGAACCATCTGTATCGCAATCGCGCCCTCACCCACCGCCGAAGCCACCCGCTTCACCGACCCACATCTAACGTCCCCGGCCGCAAACACACCGGGAACGCTGGTCTCCAGGAGCATCGGCGCACGCTCCAGAGGCCATCCTTCGGGAGGCGATCCGTCTCGCAGGAGATCGTTTCCGGTGATGACGTAGCCCCTCTCGTCGCGCATGACCTCCTCCGGAAGCCACCTGGTGTGAGGACGAGCCCCTATGAGCACGAACAAGGCCGCTGCGGGAACCGTCTCCGTACGTTTCGTGGCGCAATCCTCAAGTACGAGGTGCTCCAGACGTCCCTGCCCACCGCCGTTTACCACCTGGGTGTTTACGCGAACCTGTATGTTCTCGGCGGCCTCTAACTCCTTGATCAGGTATTGAGACATGCCGGATGCGAGAGACTCGCCGCGCGCCAGCAGCGTAACGTGCCTGGCGTGTTTGGAGAGATGCCTCGCTGCTTGCCCGGCAGAGTTCCCTCCGCCAACCACGTAGACTTCCTGTCCCTTCATGCCTTGCGCCTCGGTCACAGCGGCCCCGTAGAGCACGCCCGCGCCCTGCAAGGCTTCGAGACTCGGGACACCCAGGCGGCGGTAGGAGACGCCCGTGGTGACGATCACCATCCGACCCGCCACCTCAGTGCCGTCTGAGAGGGTTACGACTAACCGCTCTCCTCTATGGTGCAACGCGGTGGCTTGGCGGGCGAGGCGGAACGAAGCTCCGAACAGCCACGCCTGTTGGTACGCCTGCCAGGCCAGCTCCGAACCGCTTACTCCCCGAGAGAAACCGAGGTAGTTGCGGATCAGGGAACTGGTGCCCACCTGCCCTCCGAAGGTCTCCCTTTCAACGACCACCGTGCGGAGGCCCTCGGAAGCGCCATAGACCGCCGCAGCCAGGCCGGCGGGCCCTGCCCCGATGATCACGAGGTCGAAGTTCCGCACATCTGGGAGGGTGTTCAATCCAAAGGGAGAGATCATCTCGAATGCGTCAGCCATCTCGGCGTTAGAAGGATCGACGAGCGCCAGCCGGTCGAACACGACCACAACGGGTAGCTGGGCCGAGGTCTTCTCCATTCGGGCCAGGAGCTCCTGGCCCTCCTTCGAGTCTGCGGCAGCGAACGCCTGGGGGATTCCGCTGCGACCGAGTAGGTCCCGCAGCTCGTGAGATCGCGCAGCCCACGGGTCGCCGACTATCTGTACCGCCACGGACGCCGGGCGATGCTCCCTCGCCCACTCGTCCAGGAACTGCGTGAGGCACCTGTGAAACTCCTCGTCCGGAGCCCGTTCTGGCTTGGGCACGTAGTAGTCGATCTGCCCGAGAGCCATGCCTTGTAGGATGGGTTCTCTGGTGGTCCTGTTGCCCCGCTCGAACAGGAGCGCCCGCTTCGCGCCGGGATAGAGCTGTCGAGTGTGGGTTAGGAACTCAAGTCCCGTCATCCCTGGCATCCACTGGTCGGCCAGCACAACGGCGACATCCTCGCCAGCCGCCTGGAGCTCCCGCAGCGTCCGCATACCCGCCTCTGGTGAGTCCTCACAGGCGACACGGTAATAGCTGCCGTAGCGCTGACGAAGCTCGTGCTCAATCCGGCCGAGAGCATTAGGGTCGTCGTCTACAGCGAGCAGCACCAGCTCAGGAGTAGAGGATTCTTCCATACTCGTGAAGTTCTTGCCTTCGTCCATTTGGACGTTTTACTAGCATCTCACACCCCGTTGAAATAGCACGCGTTAACGACCC
>DASTKM010000003.1:0-5580 GCA_035715885.1 Rubrobacter sp. | reverse complement strand
CACCATCGCAACCCTGCCGTCCAGACGGCCCAATGTGTGTCGCTCCTTTCAGTCGCTCAGCATTTCAGCACGCTCCGCCCTTCGGGCTTCGCCGGGCACTAGACGTCCCCCGTGCGGGAGAGGTTTTCGGCGTGCAGGATCAAAGTTCTTACCCGCTCGCCGAAGGTTGCGAAGCGCTCGTCTGTTGTCTGGCCGTTCTTGTAGCGGGCGTAGATCTGCTGCAATATCCCGGCCAGCTTGAAGTACCCGAAGACGACGTACCAGTGCATCTCGGAGAGGTCGCGCCCACTCTGTTCAACGTAGCGATCGATGAGCTCTTTGCGGGTCATGAAACCTGGCGTTACTGTGACGGTCGGCATGACGGCCACGAGCTCGTCGGGGTCGCCAGGTTCGATCCAGTACGAGAGCGAGACGGCGAGGTCGAAGAGCGGGTCCCCGACGGTCGCCATCTCCCAGTCGAGGACCGCGCGTACATCTGTCAGGTCTTCCGGGTCGAGGACGAGGTTATTGAGCTTGTAGTCGTTGTGGATGACGGCCGGAGGTGGGCTCTCGGGGATGCCACGGGCCAGCCAGTCCGTGAGGGGGCCGACCTCTTCTACCTCGTCGGTCTTCGCCCTTTCGTAGCGTGAGATCCAACCTTCTGTCTGCCGCTGCAGGAAACCATCGGGCTTGCCGAGGTCCCCCAGTTCTGCCTCCCTGACGTCTACCGCGTGCAATTCGACGAGCGTGTCTACGAGGGTGCGTGAGATCCCATGGCACAGCCCCTCGTCGTGCTCTACGCCATCGGGGAAGGAGTCGTCGAGCACGATCCCTGTTCTCCGTTCCATCACGTAGAAGGGAGCCCCTATGACGGACTCATCTTCGCAGAGGAAGTACGGTTTTGGGGCGAGCGGGTAGACAGCGTTGAGCCTGGCTAGAATGCCCGACTCGCGGCCCATGTCGTGGGCCTTCGGCGGGATCGGTCCGAGCGGTGGGCGGCGCAGAACGCCCTCCCAGTGCCCTACCTTCAGGAGGTACGTCAGGTTGGAAGCGCCGGAGGGGAACTGGCTGACTTCGAGGTCGCCTTCTGGCACGTCCTCTACGTGTGCCCGCAGATAACGCTCGGCCGCTTCGAGGTCGAAGGCTTCTCCTTGCCGAATCTCTATCGTCTCGCTCATGGCCTCTCTCCCAGGATCCGACCCCACTCGGCGTCTCCGACGTAACTTTCATGCTCGTTGGCGCGTCGGAGCTTTCCACCGACGACCTCGGGGACCAACCCGCTCGCGCCCGTGTCGGCGACGAAGTCGAAGGCGTCCATCCTGTCGTTCTCGACGAACCATCGACCCGCCCGGCTCCGTTTCAGCGTCTCGTAGACGTTCTCTTCGTGGCGTTCGGCGAAGTCGAGAGCTAGCAAGGCGCCGTCGTTCAAGCGAAAGCCGTCCACATCCATGTGCGAGAGGACCGTCGCCGCGCCGAGGAAGTCCTCGACGTTGAAGCGGCCCCCTGCGCCCGCGCAGACGAGATAGATAGAATCCGTCATCGAGGTTTCGAGGTGGTGTGCTACGGCCCCAGAGTTGCGGAGGGTTCCGAGGAGGACTGTATCCGCCGGGGCCACATCGGCGATGGCGCGGGTGCCGTTGGTGGTCACGAAGATCACATCTGTGCCCCTGACGACCTCAGGTGCGTACTCTTCCGGGAAGGGACCGTGATCGTAGCCCTCTATCCGCGCCGCGTCCTGCTCGCCCCCGCGCAGGAACGAGCCGGTGTCCAGCCTCCCCCCGACCTCATCTGCCTCCTCCAGGCTCGACGCGGGGTAGACGTCCCTTGCGCCGTTCTCCAGGATGGTCAGCAGGGTCGTCGTCGCCATGAACACGTCGAAGACGACGGCCGTGGCGCCCGCAAGTCTCTCGGGCACGATCTCCTGCCGCGTCATTAGCAACCTGAGCCTCTTCAAGAAATCGCCGACCCCCGTCTCGTGCAAGCCCGCACCATTCTACAGAAACACGCCGCGCAGAACCTCATCGGCTCTGCGGTTGCGCGGGAGGCGCGCTGGGATCACAGGGCCTGGCTTGCACTGTGGTAGGTGGGGTCTAGAATGGGGTTGACGACCTGTTTTGGATCGGGTTGCAAGGAATCTGGAGGTGTGGTGAGCGATCTGGAGCAGCACAGGGAAGGGGACCGCAAAGGTAACCCGCCTCTCTTCCTCTCACTGGGCATCGGGTTCGTGATCGCCGCGATTCTGGTCATCGTGACGTCGGGGACGGCTGCAGCGGGTCTACCATTCGTGATCGTGGCCGCTGGCTTGCTTGGCAAGGGCTTGTCCGACATGCGGGGCCAGCAGCGCGCCGTGGGACCACCCGTCAGCACAGAGCGGGAGCTCCTTTCAGCGATCAAGGCCAACGGTGGCAGCATAACGCCCGCGGAGGCGGCGATGGAGACCTCGCTCACCGTGCGCGAGGCGGACGGGGTGCTGTCGGAGCTCGCTGGAGGCGGGCACCTCGCGGTGGAGAGCAGGGACGGAGCGCTGTTCTACTCGCTGCAAGGCAGACGCAACCCTGAGCTCGACGGAAGGTAGGGGCGGGTTTTAAACCCGCCCCTACCGGCCCGTGAACTTCGGCTCGCGCTTCTCGAAGAACGCTGTGACGCCCTCTTTGTGGTCCTGCGTGTAGCCGCAGAACGTCTGACCCTCGGCCTCGGCCTCCAGGGTAGTTTCGAGGTCTGTCTCGAAGGTGGCGTAGTGGGCGTGTTTGATCCTACCCATGGCCACCGTCGGCATCGCGGCGAGGCGGTCGGCCAGGTTCCGCGCTTCTTGCCAGAGGGAATCGTCGGCTACTACTTTGTTGACGAGCCCTATCCTGTGCGCTTCTTCTGCGTCGATGGCGTCGCCGAGCATGCTCATCTCCATAGCTCTGCCGAGGCCGACGACGCGGGGCAATAAGAACGTGACCCCTGCGTCGGGCATGAGCCCTATCTTGACAAAGGCCACCGAGAACTTCGCGCTCTGTGCCGCGACGCGCAGGTCGCACGCGAGCGCTATGCCCACCCCAGCACCGTAGACTGGTCCGTGCAGGGCGGCGACTATGGGCTTCTCGATCCCGGTCATCCGCTTTACGAGCCGGCTGTATGTGGCACGCAGGTACTCCCCGAGGTCGGGGTCTCCATCAGCCTCCCTCACGACCTGCGCCAGGTCGGCGCCCGCGGAGAAACCGCGGCCCTCGCCGCGCAACACGATACAGCGGATCTCTTCGTCTTCCGTGACGCTACCGAGGGCACGGTAGAGGTCTTCGTGCATCTTGCCGTCGAAGGCGTTCAGCTTCTCAGGGCGGTTAAGGGCGATGTTGGCCACCCCGTTATCTTCTTCGTAGAGCAGGGTCTCGTACAACTTCCCTCCTTCGAGAACGATGCCCCCGCAGCGGCGGGCACACAGAGATGGAACAGTTGGCGAAGCTATGCTGTCGTAGCCGCCTCCACTTCGGTCTCCCGTACCTGATCACGGATCATCTCGTCCTCGCAGGTCTCCGTGATCAGGAGCGCTCTTGGCATTCACTATAGAGTTACATCTCCCTGGCCAGCTCCACATAGTGGTCGAGGGATTCGGGGTTGCTGAGAGACTCCTTGCTCGCGGCCTCCTCAGGCGGCGTGCCCGAGAGGATCTTCTTTACGGGCACCTCTAGCTTCTTGCCGTTGAGGGTCTTGGGTATCTCGGGGACGGCGAAGATCTCATTGGGCACGTGCCTGGGCGAGGTGTTCTCTTTGATGCTCCCCTTTATCGTGTTCTTCAAATCGTCGTCGAACTCGACGCCCTCTTGCAAGACCACGAAGAGCGGCATAAAGGAGCCGCCCCCTTCTCTGGGGACGTCGACGACGAGGCTATCGGCTACCTCCTCGAGCTTATCGACGGCGGAGTAGATCTCGCTCGTCCCCATCCTTATGCCGCCGCGGTTAATGGTCGAGTCGGAGCGACCATAGATCACGCAAGCCCCGTTCTCCTTCACCTTGATCCAATCTCCGTGGCGCCACACGCCGGGGTAGACATCGAAGTAGCTCTCCCTGTAACGCTCCCCTTCCGGATCGTTCCAGAAATAGATCGGCATGGACGGCATGGGCTCCGTGATGACGAGCTCCCCGACGTCATCTACCTGTGGGTTCCCCTCCTCGTCGAAGGCCTCGACCTTTGCCCCGAGGGACCGGGCCTGGAGCTCACCCGCGCGGACGGGCAGGAGCGGTACCCCGCCGACGAACGCGCTGCACAGGTCAGTCCCTCCGCTGGTCGAGAAGAGCCAGAGGTCCTCCTTGACGTGTGCGTAGGCCCACTCGAAGCCCTCAGGCGGCAGCGGCGAGCCAGTCGAACCTATGGACTTCAGGTTCGTCAGGTCGAAGTCCCTCCCCGGCTCTATGTCCGCCTTCATGCAGGCTGTGATGTAACTCGCGCTGGTCCCGAAACAGGTCATGCGGGTCTTCTCGGCGAACTCCCAAAGTACGTCCATGTCGGGGTGGCCGGGATTGCCATCGTAGAGCAAGACGGTAGAGCCGGTGAGCAGGCCAGCGACGACCAGGTTCCACATCATCCACCCCGTCGTGGTGAACCAGAAAAAGCGGTCATCCGGCCCGAGGTCCAGGTGCAACACGGCCTTTTTTAGGTGCTCGATGAGGATGCCACCCTGGCTGTGCACGATGGCCTTCGGAAGCCCCGTCGTTCCAGAGGAGTAGAGTACCCAGAGCGGATGGTCGAAAGGCACCTGCTCGAAAGCGAGTTCCGCGCCCTCGTGCCCGGCCAAGAGGTCGTCCCACACAACGACGCTCTCCAGAGCGCTCGTGTCCGGATCTGCTGACAGATAAGGGAGTACGATGGTTTTCTCTAGCGTCGAGATCTCCTCTTGCAGCCTCGCGACGACCTCTATCCTGTCGTAGTCCTTGCCGCCGTAGCGGTAGCCGTCGACCGCGAGGAGGACCTTGGGCTCTATCTGTTTGAAACGGTCGACGACGCTGCCAGCACCGAAGTCGGGGGAGCAACTCGACCAGACCGCACCTATGGAAGCGCAGGCGAGCAGGGCGATTACCGCTTCGGGGATATTCGGCAGGTAAGCCGCGACCCTGTCGCCCCGCCCGACGCCCATCTCCCGCAGACCGGCGGCGAGCGCAGCCGTCTTCTCCTGCAGTTCGCCCCAGCTAACCTCACCCAGGGGTCTCACCTCGGACTGGTGCAGGATCGCGGGCTCATCAGGGCGATGTGCAGCGTGCCTCAAGACGTGCTCGGCGTAGTTCAACTCGGCCCCTGGAAACCACTCGGCGCCTGGCATCTCGCGCTTCCCGAGCACCCTTTCGTAGGGCTTCGAGGCTTTGATGCCGCAGTACTCCCACACAGTGGCCCAGAATCCTTCGAGGTCTGTGACAGACCACTCCCAGAGCTCGTCATAGTTGCCGAAAGAGAGGTCCTTCTCGGCTTTCAGCCACTCCATGTAGTCGGAGATCCTGGCGTTCTCCTTGAGCTCTTCCGAAGGCTCCCATAGCGGGGTCCCTTCCGCGGTTTCGGTCACGATAGTTCCTTTCTGATAAGAGCTCTCTAGTGGACCGTCGCCCCGCCGTCCATGACGAGGGACG
>DASTKM010000002.1:0-4413 GCA_035715885.1 Rubrobacter sp. | reverse complement strand
GTTCTGGTAGCCTAGCTCGACAACTCTGCAGCCATCAGCTTCAGGCCGCCGTCCACAACGAATGAGGCGCCGGTTGCGTAGGATGACTTCTCCGAGGCGAGGAAGGCCACCCACGCTGCGATCTCGCGGGCGTGTCCGGGGCGTCCTAGTGGCAACTTCGGGCGCTCGATGGTCGTGGGATCCTCGTCTTCGGCGCCGGTCATGGGCGTGGAGATCTCACCAGGTCCGACCGCGTTTACCAGGATGCCGTACTCCGCCAGCTCCATCGCCATGACCTTGGTAAGGAGCCCGAGACCACCCTTGGAGGAGCAGTACGCTGAAGCACCGGTGCGCGGGATGTGTTCGTGCACGGAGGTGATATTGATGATCCTGCCCCCGTTTCCGGCGTCGACCATTCTCCTCGCTGCCCGCTGAGCACACAGGAAAGCCCCGGAGAGGTTGGTGTCTATGACCTGCTGCCACTCCTCGTAAGAGAGCTCCAGGAACGCGCCTGTCGGATCGCCGGTTCCGGCGTTGTTGACCAGCACGTCCATGCCGCCCAGAGCGTCGGCCAGAACGTCGATCACGTCCGCAGCCCCCGGCAGCTCCGTGAGGTCCAGCCTTCGCACCTCGCCCCTGCGGCCCGCCGCCCGCACGGCCTCAAGGGTCTCCTGCGCCCCTGCTTCGTCCGTACGGTAGGTGATGCCGAGGTCGAAGCCGTTCTCCGCCAGCTCCTTCGCCGACTCCTGCCCGATCCCCGAGTCCGATGCGGTAACTATGGCTACGGGACTCATACCCCCTCCTCTCGTCCGCAAGGCTTACCCACCCGGCTCTATGCCCCCGGAGTGGAGAGCACAAACAGAGTAGGGTCCTTACGAGTCGAAGTCGTCGGTATCTACAGAGGCGCGATAGAGCGTGCGGCAGCGCGGCCTTCCCCAGGCGTCCTTGAGCCAACCCCTGCGCATAGCTTCCTCGTGGGCGTCGCTAAGCGGCGAGTCTCATCTTTACCTCGCCATCGACCGCCACCCCAATGCGAAACGGCAGCACCGTTGTCGCCACCGGCGTTGGCCGACGCGGGGTCGGTTGCGACAGAAGAGCCCGCTGGCCCTTCTTCTACACACAAGGGTGCAGGGAGGCGCCCGAAGCGGCGTCAGACCTGTAGAATCGGAGCAGGTTGGAAGAAAGTAAGCATGGATCGGCTCCTACGCTGCCCAAGGCGGCTCTGGCCTACGCCAGGCGCGGCGTGCCCGTGTTCCCCTGCGAACCAGGCGCCAAGAGGCCGCTGACGCGTAACGGCCACTGGGACGCGACCACCGACCCGCGCGTGATCGAGCGATGGTGGAAGCGGTGGCCCTCTGCCAACGTGGGAGTTCCAACCGGTAAGAAGAGCGGCGTCGTGGTTCTGGACGTGGACGTCGACGACGGTGGGCTAGAAAGCCTCGCGAAGCTTGAGCGTGCTGGAGCTTCGGCCCCGAAGACGGCTAGGGCGCGCACTGGGGGAGGCGGCATTCACGTCTTCTTCCGCAATCCGAGGGGCACGCAGATTCGCAACAGCGCGGGACTGCTCGGTCCGGGGCTCGACGTGAGGGGCCAGGGCGGCTACGTCGTGGTGCCGCCTAGCCGGACGGAGGACTCTTACAAGTGGGTCGACCGTTCGCCTCTCGCTGAAGCATCGTGGCTGATAGAGCGCCTGACCGAGAGAGAGGAGGCGACGCTGTTCTGAGCGGTGTTCGTCCCCCTCTAGGACCCCGGTTGCACGAGAACGATCAGTCGGTGCGTCTTCAGTTTCGATTGGTAAACCAGATGGCTGCCTCCCGCGCGATGGCGGGAGGAACCACGTGGCCACCTTCGAACTCGCGGTAGCGTACCTCATATCCAGCGCGTTCTAGTTGGGGGACGATCCTGCGGCTGCACGAGTCGATCGGGAGCCACCTGTCCTGGGTCCCGTGCGAGACAAAGATACGCGGCGAGCCCCTCTGGCCGGTCGGAGCCACGAACCCCGGCGAGAAGGCGAGCACGTGCGAGAACAGGTCGCCGTTCGCTATCCCTAGCGAGAGGGCGTAGGAGGCTCCGTCCGAGTAACCTCCGACCGCCACGCGCGTCGGATCGACAGCGCAGCGGGAAAAGGTGTGCTCCAGCCCCCGATCAATGGCTGCGATGTCCCTACCGTACCGCCCTCGGTCGAGGATTGAGTCCCAAGTAGGCCCGCGCGAACTCAACGCGAGCAGGATGATCCCCGGCTCATCCGCCTGTCCCCTGAGCTGCGCCAAGCCGTCGCGCGCATCCTCTCCGGCACCGTGCAGCAGGAGAACCAGCGGGGCAGGGGTCTCCGTCCGGTAGCCGGCAGGGACGTAGAGGTAGCCCTCGGCAGAGCCGGCGGCGTCGGATCTCAGCGACCGCAGCCCGACCGGAGACCTCCCCTCGGGCGTCCGCCCCGGGCGCGACCACAGGCGCCCTTGCTCATGTAGGCTGTTGGTCGGCATGCGCCCATCAATTCCCCGGCCTGCTCTTACTTACACTCTTCTACCTAGGAGACGGGCCACCGCCGCGGGATGGCCGGGACGGCGATGCTACGATCGGGGCGAACGCCGGCCAAAAGGAGACGCGTAGACCGAGATAGGCTGCTGAGAGACCTGAGGTGGCTAGCTGAGGGCAACCCGCGCTACGCGGGCACCGAGGAGGAGGGCAGGCAAAACTCCGAACTCGCCAAGCTGATGGCCGAAGATCTCCTCCTGAGCTACATAGGTGACGGGGAGGTTATCGAGGTCTTCAACGAGATACGCCGAGGTCATTCGCCCTAGTGGTTATGTCTGTTGGGTAGGGTCGGGCGAACGCCCACGTCGGGCGCGTGTCCAGATCCTCGGAGAACTGACGGGTCGTGGCGTGTCAACGACCTGGTGCGAAACCGCTCTGAAGTGTAACAAGACCCGGAAGCTCAATCCCGCCGTTGTCTCAACTGGCTTCGACTCAGGAGAAGGCGGTAACGATATTCCGTCCCGCTTCTGTCTCCTCGTGGACCTCGCGAGCCATTCTGAGCTGCTTGAGGTCGGGTAGTTGCTCCGCAAGAGCTCATCCGCTCACGTAGATCAATGGCTCCGCCAGGGGGTCTAGCGATACGCAGGTAGGCTAAGAGAGCATAATCTGAGGTGGTTCTGGAAAACTCGCAACGCCCAAGAGGAGGAAAGCGATGGAGATAGTGGAACTGTGCTCGGCAGCAGAGCGTAGAGAAGCACTGCCGATACTCCGCGAACTGTACGCTTCGCTGGACGAAGATCGCTATGCGGGTTTGCTAGCCGAGATGGTGGTCGACGGATACCGTCAGTTCGCGCTGCGTAACGAGACCGCAGAGATCGTCGCCTTGGCGGGGGTGGCCGTCCACGTCAACCTCTACTATGGGCGTCACCTCTACGTCTACGATCTAGTGGTTAAGGAGGAGGCGAGGTCCAAGGGATACGGGGGATTGCTTATGGACCACGTGGAAGGCGTCGCCCGCCGCGAAGGGTGCGAGACGGCTGCGCTGGCCTGCGACTTGGAACGCGAGGGGGCGCTGCGCCTCTACGAGCGCAGGGGCTATCAGAAGCCCAGTTATGCGATGCGCAAGGCGTTGCGTTGAGAGAGCGGCGTTCGAGTTTTGCGAAGAATCGCTTGGAATACCGAGAGCACGGCTGATCGCAGAGCGCAGTCTGTACTAGCACGTCGGGACGCCTCAGTGTCTGGTAGCCAGAGAGCTTACGCCCGTTGAGTTTCGGCCCGTGAAAGCACATAAGAACCTCACATTAGGTGGCGGCTCATGATGTGCTGGGGGCATACGCACCATACACGTTGGTCGCCCATACTGACTCCGCCTCCTCGCGGGCCTCGCGCCGCTTTCCACACAAGCGATAGGGAGGCTAGAGTACGAGCTCTCGTAGCTGGGCCTCTACCACAGGCCAGGGCAGCAACCAGTGTTTATCGGTCACGGTGACGATCACCTTTTGCCCCACCATGCGGTACTCGCCCTTGGCCATCTCGTGCGAAAAGCGCCCCGAGTGCTCGTCGCCTAACAGGGTGGCGCCGTTCGCGTAGGCGGCCTTCTTGGCCCTCGCCAGCAGCGACGAGGGGCTTGCCATCGTGTCTAGTTGGTAGGTCTTCGCCACTATCTACTTCCTTCCATACTGGTGGGAATGCTCCAACGACTAGACCCTGCATGTCCTGTGGCCGTTACACATACCCGCCACCGTCAACCTCCGGGTCGTGCCGGTCTACCCGGACCCGACCCGCGCCAACTCGGGGCAGCAGGTCGGGCCGGCGGGGTGCCGGTACGCTCTCGGAGGCCACTGGCAAGCGTACGGGCGAGTTGCTCGTCGCTCATCGCGGCAGTCCGACGCCTGAGGTCCTCCACCAAACGCAGCTCCTCGAGTGTGAGGTCGTAGCCGAACCCTGCAAGCGTGCCTT
>DASTKM010000001.1:0-4364 GCA_035715885.1 Rubrobacter sp. | reverse complement strand
CGCTCGGGCCGCAGGGGGTGGGGATGAGCGAGATCGGACGCCGCGCTATCATGGCCGACCCTGATTGGCAAGGCGGCGACTACTACGCCACGGGAAGGAGGCCCGATAGGGGGCTCGCCATCGCCAGGATGGCGGGGATGATGACCTACCAGAGCGCCGCCGGGCAGTGGGAGAGGTTCGGTCGCAGGCCCGCGGGACGCCCCGCGCTGCACCCCGAGTTCGGTGGGAGATTCGAGATCGAGAGCTACCTGCACTACCAGGGCAGGGAGCTCACCGGCCGCTTCGACGCCAACTCCTACCTCTACCTCTCAAGGGCGATGGATCTCTACGACTTGGCAAGCGGCTACGAGTCCGACAAAGAGGCCTACTCGCGCATCCAGGCCGAGGTGCTCTTCGTTGGGATCACCAGCGACTGGCTCTTCCCCGCCGCCGAAGTACGAGCCGCCGCCGAGAGTGCGAAGATGGCCGGCGCCCGGGCACACTACGCCCAGATAGATACACTAAGTGGCCATGACGCCTTCTTGAAGGACTGGAAAGAGCTCACAGAAGCGATACAACCGTTCTTAGACAAAACCTGATACGTCTAGCCTGAGCAACCGAAGGGAGCGACAATGACCGACACAGCAGACCAGAAGATCCAGGAGCGCGACTACGGGTTCGACACCCTGGCTTTGCACGCCGGGCAGGAGGTCGACTCGGCCACGACGGCGCGGGCAGTACCCATCTACCAGTCGACCTCCTACGTCTTCCACGATACCGACCACGCGGCGGACCTCTTCTCGCTCGCCGAAGCGGGCAACATTTACACCAGGATCATGAACCCAACGACCGACGTCTTCGAGAAGCGAGTCGCCGCGCTGGAGAAGGGTGTGGGTGCCCTTGCTACTGCCTCGGGCCAGGCTGCCCAGGGTCTCGCGATCCTGAACATTATGGGGGCTGGCGATGAGATCGTCTCCGCAGCGGAGCTCTACGGCGGCACCTACAACCAGTTCCACTACACGCTGCCCAAAGTTGGTATCGACGTGAAGTTCGCCGACTCGACGGATCTCGACGGTATACGCGCGGCGATCACGGAGAGGACTAAGGCCGTGTATGCCGAGACTGTAGGGAACCCCGCGCTCAACACCCTGGATATCGAGGGGCTGCGGCAGTGGCGCACGACGCCGGCGTCCCGCTCATTATCGACAACACGCTGCCATCGCCCTATCTGGTCAACCCCCTGGAGCATGGGGCCGACATCGTCGTCCACTCTGCGACCAAGTTCATCGGCGGGCACGGCACGTCCATCGGCGGTGTCATAGTGGACGGCGGCACCTTCCCCTGGGACAACGGGAAGTTTCCCGGGTTCACCGAACCAGATCCCTCTTACCACGGGCTGGAGATCTACCCCACGCTCGGCGAGCTTTCGTTTATCCTGAAGGCCCGCGTCCAGATGCTCAGGGACTGGGGCCCAGCCCTAAGCCCGTTCAACAGCTTCCTCTTCCTGCAGGGCCTCGAGACGCTGCCCTTGCGGATGGAGCGCCACTCGCAGAATGCGCAGGCCGTCGCCGAGTTCCTGCAGGGCCACCCCAAGGTCAACTGGGTAAACTACCCTGGCCTCCCCGACCATCCTTCGCATGAGCTGGCGGCGAAGTACCACAGGGGCGGGCTGTACGGTGCGATCCTCGGCTTCGGCATCGAAGGCGGCCTCGAAGCGGGCAAGCGCTTCATAAACGGACTCGAGCTGCACAGTCTCCTGGCGAACGTCGGCGACGCGAAGAGCCTGGTCATACACCCGGCCTCCACGACCCACTCGCAGCTCTCGATCGACGAGCAGAAGTCCACCGGCGTCACGGACGACTACGTCAGGCTCTCCGTCGGCCTCGAGTCTATCGACGACATACTGTACGATCTCGACACGGCGCTGAACGGAGCGTGACCCTTTTGGAGAGACCTCTGGTTATCAAGTTCGGGGGCAGCTCGGTAGGAGGCGGTGCGCAATTCGTCCGGGCTGCCCGTATCGCCGCCGATGCTGCTGCGGATAATCCCGTGGCCGTGGTCGTCTCTGCGATGAGCGGCACGACAGACACCCTGCTCGGTTACGCCAGGATGAGCTCGACCTGGGTAAAGCGGACCGTGGAGGACGAGACGCATAGGGCCTCCATAGCTGATCTCCGCCGCATGCTGGCCGAGCGCCACCTGCACGCCGCCCGCGAGGCCGTGGCCGCCGAGCACCTGCCTGAGGTAGAGGGACGTGTGGTCGACCTGCTCGGCGAGCTCGAAGAGGTCATCGGGGCTCCTTCCGACAACGTGAAGGCGCGCCGGGATGAGATCGCCGTCTACGGAGAGCGCCTGTCAGCGGAGATCCTGGCAGGGGCCATCAGCAGCCAGGGCGCGCTGGCCAGGGTTGCCGCCGCCGACCCCATAGCCACGGATACACGCTTCGGAGAGGCCGAGGTGGACCCGGCAGCCACGCGCGAACGCTCGGCGCGCTACGTCTCGCCACTGCTCGAAGAGGGACTTGTCGCGGTCGTGCCTGGTTACGTAGGACACTCCCCAGGGGGGCTACCTACCACGCTTGGCAGGGGGGGCTCTGACCTCTCTGCAACTGTGCTGGGGCGTGCGATCGACTCTGATGAGGTCTGGATCCTGTCCGACGTGGACGGCGTGCTCGACGCAGACCCACGACTCGTCCCCGACGCATCCCTAATGCCGCGCCTCTCTTACAGGGAAGCTGGTATCTTCGCCGGACTCGGCGCCAAGGTGCTCCATCCGAGGACCATGGAGCCTGCCTCCGAGGCCGGCATCGAGGTATTCGTGCGCAACACGTTCGCGCCGGATGGCGCGGGCACACACGTTACGGCCTTCGATCCTGGGGCAGGCGTCCGCTGCGTCGCGCTCAGGCAGAACGTGGCCATGGAGATCCCGTGTACGAACGGACGCGAGGGACGGGCAGCTATGGTCGTCTGCATCGGCTCGCCGGATGAAGAGGATCTCGAGCGCGGCCGGCGTTGCCTGCGTGAGGCGGGCATCCCCGTACAGCACTTCGGCATCGCGGCCGCAGGGCTCGTGTTCCTCGTGTCCGCGGACGTGGGCCTCGAGGCGCTGCGAGCGTTGCACGCGGGCCTGATCCCACCCGCAGGAGACTTCGCCGGCGAAGAGGTAGCGTGAGGCGGCTGGAGATAGTCCAGCTCGGCCTGGGACACGTTGGGCGCGCCGTCGCCCAGATCGTTCTGGAGGAGCGCAAAAGCTGGCTCGAACGCCACGGTATCGAGGTGAGGTATCGCGCTGTCTCGGATACCTCGGGTGCGCTGGTCGGTGAGGAGTTGCTCCCGCAGGCGCTACGCCTCAAGGAGGAAGGCGGCAGGCTCGCCGACCTTGGCGTCGAGCCGCTGGAAGGCGTGCTCGGCTCCGAGCCCGAGCCAGGCTTCACAAGGATAATCGTCGATGTGGCCGTGCACGGCGGTACCTTCGACCTAGATCTGCTCGGTATAAGGGGCGGGGCTTATCTCGTGCTCTCCAACAAAGGACCGCTCTCGGGCAGCACGGCCCAGTACCGCCAGCTCATGCGCATGATCCCGGACCGTCTCTGGCATGAGGCCACGGTAGGGGCAGGCATGCCCATAATCTCGACCATAGGTGGCTTGCTGGAGACGGGGGATGAGATTCTGGAGATACAGGCAAGCCCGAGCGGCACTCTGGGCTTCGTCATGAGCGCGGTCGAGGGCGGCCGATCCTTCTCCGAAGCGGTAAGGGAGGCGGTGGATCTCCACTACGCCGAGCCCGACCCGAGGGACGACCTCTCGGGGCTCGACGTGGCCCGCAAAGCCATCATCCTGGCGCGCATGATGGGAAGGGAGATCGAACCACACGAGATACCATACGAGTCACTGGTCCCTGAAGGCCTGGAAGACGTCCCGCTGACGGAGTTCATGGAGCGACTCCCGGAACACGACGAGGCTTTCGCCGCACGTCTCCTCGCTGTCGAAAAATACCACATGCTGCGCTACCTGGTCCGTATTCCGAAAGAGGGGCCCGTCACGGTCGGGCTGCAAGATACGCCCGTGGAGAGCCCTTTCGGACCCATAAGCGGCCCCGAGAACGTCTTCGACTTCCGCACGCGCCGCTACTCGGATGTTACCCTCACCGTGCGCGGACCGGGCGCGGGACCACACCGCACGGCGAGTGGCGTGGTCTGGGACCTGCTTGATATCGCGCACAAGGCGTTGTAGGTGTCGGGTAGTTTATTGTGGAGGGTTTTATGGGTGATGGGTATACGGTAGCGGTAGTCGGGGCTGGGCTCGTTGGGGATAGGCTGGTCGCCGAGCTGAGGCGCAGGGACTTCCCGCTACGAGAGTTGCGCATCCTGGCCAGGAGCGCGAGGA